>JAGABI010000066.1 GCA_017614715.1 Bacteroidales bacterium
CAGCGCAACGTTCGACGGCGGCGGCTGGGCATTGAGGAACAATGCCTCTTATGCTGCATACTATCCGTTCAGCGTATGGAACTATTTCCAGGACAACAAGACCGTCATCATGGATTATTCGGGACAGGTGCAGAACGGCAACGGCAGTTTTGCACACCTGTCGGCATACGATTATCTGGCATCCGCCAAGACAACACCCAAAAACAATATGGTCACTTTCCAGATGGACAGGCAGGGCTCTATTCTCTACATTGACATCGTTGTCCCCGAACCCGCAACCATCACCTCGTTGACAATATCGTGCGACGAGGCCATCTTCGTGGAGAAGGCTGCTCTGGATATTTCCGGAGATACTCCCGTGGTTACACCCATAGAGACCAAAGCAGCCCTCACCCTGAACTTTGAGAACACCATAACAACAGAGCCGAACGAGACGGTGCGTGCATATATGGCCGTACAGCCGCTGGACTTCAGCGCTAAGACAGTGACCGCCACACTGGTTACCGACGCCACAACCTACACTGCCCCTGTAGTCTCCCGCGTAGTTAACAAGGGCAAGGCAGCCTTCCTTCGCTTCTCAAACAGTTTCACCGCACCAACAGCCCATGAGGCTGTAGATTTGGGTTTGACTTCCGGTCTCAAGTGGGCAACTTGCAACATAGGTGCATCCGCTCCCGAAGAGTACGGGGATTACTTCGCTTGGGGGGCCACAGCAACACAAGAATGGTATTACTGGGACACTTGTCCGTTCTGCACAGGCGGTGAATGGGAAGAAGCCCAGTTCTCCAAGTACAATACATTGAGTGATAACGGCCCGATTGACAACAACACCGTATTAGACCCCGAGGATGACGCCGCTGCCGTAAATTGGGGAGGATCTTGGCGCATGCCCACAATCGAAGATTGGCAGGAACTGTTAGATGAATGCACATGGACTTGGACCACACAAAACGGAGTTAGCGGAAGACTCGTTACCAGCAATACCAACGGCAATAGCATATTCCTGCCCGCTGCTGGCTACTGGTACAATACCTACCTTTACGATGCGGGGTCCTACGGCTTCTACTGGTCTTCTTCCCTCAATTCGGACTACCCGTTCATCGCGTGTGAATTGGACTTCCATTCGGGCAATGTCTACAGGCTCAACGACTACCGCTGCGACGGGCAATCAGTTCGTGCAGTTTCAGAATAAAAGACTCGCAAGGGCGTAAGCCCAGCGAGTCAGATGCCTGCGAATGCGGGCATCATCAAAACCTCCTGTCATAGGGGCGGGAGCCCCTCAAAACAATACGGCCTGTGGCCGTCGAAAAAATATGAACGATGACGAAACTTGAAATATGCAGAGTAGAAGACGCCAATCCGGGTAGGGTTTACCTCTACCCGGAGGGTGCCTTCTTCAAGGCATACCAGAAAAGTGCCTGGCTACTGTGTACAAGGGTGCATCCGTTCAAGGTGAGCGCCCGGCCGCTCAAGGGACTGGAAGGACCGCTGCTGAGCGTCGGGTTCCCCCAGTCATCGTTAGACAAGTTTTCCGCCGGATATCAGGTGGCGGAAAACACGTCTGGGGGGGGGGTATAAACATCTTATATTCAATGAGTTAGTAGACTTTGCGCCATACGAGGAATGGCGCAAAGGGTTTGTGGCACAGCCCCGTGCATCGGGCAGGGATGTTTCTTTCAACAGCCTGCCGGTGTACGGGGCGGTGTATAGACTGGCGGTCGAGGCCACGGAAATGGCCTCACGGCTTGGACGGAATTTCCGTTACTCGCTTGGGGAGGACATTCGGCTTGGGACAAAGAGAACACTCCTGTCCGTGACCCTGGCTGGGAAAGGTGAAGAGCGGGAAGAGAATGTACGCATAGCAATGCTCGCCATGATGGACGTGGAGCTGAGCCTGCGCCTACTGAGCGACCTCAGGGTCCTGCCCGACAAACGCTATGTATATTTCCTCGAAATGGCGGAAGATATAGCAAGACAACTGTCAAACTGGGAGCGGAGCCTGTCAAAGACCAAAGAGGGCGCCGGAGTGCCGTCACCGCCGTAAAAGGCGCTGGCGGCAGAGCGCGCAAGTAAATTCAATGAAGTCCGGCCCGTCCGGGGGGACGCGGGTTTCATTCCCGAAATATCGGGAGACCCGCCCTTCGGAAAACGACAGCGGGGGCTGCGAGGCCCCCGGCCAGGAGGCCGGCACAAGGGGTAAGAGGATTCCTGCCCGCTGCTGGCAACTGGAACAATACCAACCTTAACAATGCGGGGTCCAACGGCAACTACTGGTCTTCTTCCCTCAATACGAACAACCCGTACAACGCGTATGAATTGAACTTCAATTCGGACAATGTCAACAGGAACAACAACAACCGCTACAACGGGCAATCAGTTCGTGCAGTTTCAGCATTTACGCTTGAAGGGCTCCGCTCCCACCTTTGACACGTATGTGCCGATTCAGAAATGAGCAGGATTCTGCCTGCAACTCCCTGTGATACGCATGAGCTATTCCGGCAATGAGCGAAATCGTGAAGCACCCCCGTCCAGCAGTCCCTTCTTTTGACACGCAGCCTCAGCAGCTGCTGCTGGATCTTTACCGGGCATACCGCGACGCCCGCCGGCACAAGCGCCGCCGCGACTACCAGCTCCGGTTTGAACGCGACTTGGATGTGGAGCTGGTCCGCCTGCGGGATACGATTCTCGCAGGGAGGTATCATCCCGGTCCATCGACCTGCTTCATTATCCACGATCCCAAGATGAGGGAGGTGTTCGCCGCGCAGTTCAGGGACAGGGTGGTGCATCACCTGCTGTACAACTATATCGCCCCGCTGCTGATACCGACCTTTATCCGCGACAGCTATTCATGCATCCCCGGCCGCGGGACCCACGACGGGATATACAGGTTGGAGGAGAGTATCCGCAGGGAGTCCTGCAACTATTCCAGACCCTGTTACATACTCAAACTGGATATCCAGGGATACTTCATGCATATTCAAAGGCAAAGACTACTTGAACTCAGCCTGAAGGCCCTTGAGCCGTTCCGTGAAAAACTGGACTATAAACTTGTAAAGTATCTGATGGAGACCATCATCCTTGACGACCCCACCAAGAACTGCCACAGGCGTGGGTCGATAGCCGATTGGGACGGCCTGCCGGATAGCAAGAGCCTGTTCCATTCCCCGCCGGGCTGCGGACTCCCCATCGGCAACCTTACATCACAGCTGTTCAGCAACGTGTATATGGATGTCTTTGACAAATACATGGTGTCCCTTGTGGGCGAGGAAAGGTATGGGCGGTACGTAGATGACAAGCATGTCGTAGGGGACTCACCGAGGGAGATAGAGCAAGGAGGCCGTAATGTGGATTACTCGTACTTAGTTGGTGACTCATCTGGGAAGCTTGCTTGCGGCTGCCGGTATGGCCGATACGTTGACGATGCGTATATCGTAGGCCGTTCGCCGGCGGAGCTGCGGAGAATCATTCCCATGGCAGACGCATTTCTTCAAAGCAAACTCGGCCTGTCACTGAGCCGTAACAAGATAGCGATATTCTCTGCCTACCGTGGAGTGGAATTCCTGGGCGCATACCTGAAACCCTTCCGCCGGTATGTCGGCAGCCGTTGCCTCAGACGAATGGAGAGCAAGATGGCATCGTGGAAACGCCATCCCCCGGAGCACCCGGAACAGTCCATCAACTCCTTCCTCGGCATCACATCCCACTACCGCGCCTACAACATCCGCCGCCGCTGGCTCGCCACCATCCTTCGACCTACGCTCAGCACAGGCTACTACACCAGACACACGCTCATATACCGTCCAAGATATTCATCGAATAGATGACACAACCTGTTACAGGTGAGTGGCGGTTATTTCCCGTTGGAGCTGCGGTGGGCTATACCGTGCTGCCCTCCTCGCTCCACCGAGAATAACCGCCCCACTGCTCTCTCCGGTTTCTGGGCCACAAGATGAATGGCGGGGCCTTCTGGTTCATCGAGAGGTTTCGCTTTTCCGCTTTTGTCGGGATTAATGGATACATGATGAACGAGACAGCACCCAGATTCATCTTGTGGCCAGCAGTAGGGAGATGTTTGCCCTGTCCAGCCAAAGCGCCATGAGATTCGCGGCGGTCACACCCGTCCCCGCGGCAGTGGAGACGCCTAAGACATTAGGAAGGAAAAGGGTTGCGCTCCCGCCAAAGTCTCGTGGAGCCCATAACAAACCGTAGAGGCGCTTTGGCTGGACCGCGGGCGACAGAGCTCAGCGCAGACAAAAACCGTAGCTTGAATGATTTCAGGGGCAGATTTTTGCCCAGAAAGCATTGCAAGCGGAGGTCGTCTGCGCCGAGCGGTATTGCACGAAAGTGCGGTAGGTCGCAATGATTTTATCAGATATATCTTAGGAAATTGAATTATTCTCAAATTTCCTTGGTTATACATTATAAATTTTATAGAGTTCCACTATGGGGGCGTCAGGGGATAGCAAGCGCGGAGCGGTAGGGGGGAAATGAAATTGGGGGGCGTTAGCCCCCCCTCATAATAAGGTAGCGGGACCCAGGATTGAACTGGGGACCTCATGATTATGAATCATGCGCTCTAACCAGCTGAGCTATCCCGCCAAAAGATTGGAGTGCAAAGGTAAACGAAAAATCGGATACACCAAAAAATTATTCTCGTATCACTTTCACCTCTCCGTCCATCCCGATTTTGATTATTTGGGATGCTTTGCCGGAGGATGTTTCCTCCAGAGAGGGTTCTACGATGTGCTCTACGCTGTCCAGAAGCTCGGCGTTGATATCGGCAAAACAGCCGGGGGTCTCTTCCCCAGAAATGTTGGCAGATGTGGATACCACCGGCTTGCCAAAGCGGCGGATCATCTCTGCGCAGAACTCGTTCTGCGGGATGCGGATGGCGACGCTGCCGTCCGGGGCAATCACCTTGCCGGAGAGATTGATCCCCTCGGGGTAGATGATGGTCATAGGCTTGTCGTTGACCTCCAGCAGGTCAATAGCAATCGGCGGAATCTGGCGGACATATTTGCACAGCATATCGGCGTCGCTGACAAGAACAATTACGGACTTGCTGTCGTCGCGTTGCTTGAGATCGAAGATGCGCTGTATGGCATCGCCGTTGGTGGCGTCGCAACCCAGGCCCCAGACCGTGTCTGTGGGGTAAAGGATGATGTCTCCCTGCTTGAGCGCCTTCACCGCGGCGTCGATTTCATATTTTAAATCTTCATTCATATCGTCAGAAGTATATCAGTGTACTTACAGGGTAGTGATCTGAATAAGGCACGCGGGTGACTGTAGTGCGGTCGCACGATACATTCTCCGGTACCAGTATGTAATCTATGCGCAGCAGGGGCCACAGGATGGAGAAAGTGGCTCCGAATCCGTTGCCGCCGTCGGCAAAACTGTCTTTATGTCCAGATGCGAGGCGGTGATAGGTATATGACATCGGAGTGTCGTTGAAGTCCCCGCACACTATGGTGGGGAGGGTGCAGGCGGCGATATGGTCGTGGATGGTGCCGACCTGCTGGCTGCGCTGGATATTGGTGTTCGACAAGCGCTCGTGGACGCTCTTTACCTCGTCGGTGAACTCTCCTTTATGGGCAATCCGCTCCAGGGTGCCGGCGAATGAGAAACTTGTGGACTGCAGGTGGCAGTTATATACGCGTACGGTAACGTCGTTAATGCGGATGTCGCACCAGATACTCTTGCTGATGCTTTCATTGAAGTGGATAAAACCGCTGTCCACGATAGGATAGCGGCTGAAGATGATGTCCCCGTGAATGTGTTTTCCGCTGTTGAAAGAGCTGTGACGGTAGGGAAGGAACTTGAGAATGCCGGCAAGGGATGCGCTGTCGCTGGAGGAGAATTCCTGAATGCATAAAATGTCCGGCGATTCCCTGGCGGCGAATTCGCTGATTTTGGCAAGCGCCTGCGCTTTGTCCATCCCTTTTGCGGCAAGTCCGAATCCGCCCACATTATATGTCATCACCTTCACCTCATCCCCGCTCACACTCTTCTCCTCGCTCCCGAACTTCACGAACAGGTCTGCGAAAAAGAGCGACGGAAGCAGAGCCACCAGGCTGACTACCAGATAGCGCTGCATCTTTATCAGCCCCACCAGCAGCAGGGCGATATTAAGCAGGAAGATGGGTATGTAGTACAGGCCAAAAAAGTATGGCACCGCCATAAACGCCGGGTCTATGAAGATGGATAGGTACGATATGCACAGTGCTACCGCACTGATAATGACCATGATGCGGAACACAATCTGCCCTGCGGAGAGGCCTCGCTCCGTCTTTTTCTTGTACCAGGTCTTGTTGCGCTTGGGTTTCTCTTCTTTGGGATAGTGAATCTTGGCCATACTAATCGCTATACATTTTACCCCGTTTCTTCCAATACAAAATCAGCGCAAGGGCGAACAGCATTCCACCCAGGTGGGCAAAGTGGGCTATGTTGCCACCCATACCGGTGAGGCCGGTAAACAACTCTATGATACCGAAAATGATTACGAACCACTTGGCTGTGAGCCTGACAGGAGGGAATATCAGCTGCAGCTCCGTGTTGGGCCAGAGCATACCGAACCCCAGGAGAACGCCGTATATCGCACCCGATGCGCCCACCGTAGGGGTCATCATTGCAGTCTGGGCGGCGGCCGTTTTGCCGGCAGCCATAAGGCTTTTTATCTGCCACTGCACCACCAGGTTGTGGCAGAGGGCTGCGCCTATTCCGGTCACAAAGTAGAACAGCAGGAACTTCTTGCTGCCCCATGTGCGCTCCAGCGGGGTGCCGAATATCATCAGCGTGTACATGTTGAAGAACAGGTGCCAGAAGCCGCCGTGCATGAACATGTGGGTGACGAGCTGATATGGCTTGTACATCGGAGAAGAAAAGGCGAACAGCGAGAAAAGCTCATACATCTTATCTCCGGTGATCGACGTGAAAATCAGCACTATGGTGTTGATTATTATCAGATTCCTTGTCACAGGCGGAATTGAATAGTAAAAATTCCGCCACCCTAAGCCGTTCATATTTTTTTCTCCAATTCTTCAGTTGATATAATAGTTATGCATCGTGCTGCAAGGTCCGGGCCATAAGTGGCGCGCAATATGAGCACCTGGTCTGCAATCATCCGGGCCTGCACCGGATTGAGGTTGTGTGACAGCCGTTTTGCTGCAGATGCTGCCAGCGTGGATGCATAGGACTGGGTGCGGTCGCCAGAAATCTCCCGGTCAAGGGAGGCTGCCAAATTGTCCATAACCTCCTTCAGCGCCTCTTCGTCGGCGGGGAATCCGTCAGGCACGGCGTAAACGATTATGGTGTTGTCGCCAAAGTCGCGGATGTCAAAGCCCAGTTGCGATATATTCTCGATATTTTCCAGCACAATCGAGTAGATGTCGCTGCGGAGCGCCACCTGCTGGGGGTACAGCGACCGCTGCGAGATGAAATGCTCCTGCGACAGAAACTCAAAGTATTTGTGGTACAAGATGGCCTCCTGCGCCTTTTTAATGTTGATTACTGCCAGGCCTTCACGCACGGGGGCCAGAATCAGCCTGCCGTCCAGCACCAGTACATTTGCCCCGGGCGCCCCCTCCTCTTCCAATGGCGGCCCGTAGCTGTTGCTGGGGGTGGTGTAGCGTATGCTCCCTGCCTTGTCGCCTTGCTGGAACAGCTCTTCTTGGGATGTCTGCCTCTCAAACTGGTCAAACAGGGGAGAGTAGTCCATCTTCGGGGGGCGGATATACCCAGAACCGCCGTAGCCGCCATGTGCGCCACCCTGACTGCCGACAGTGCCAGCATTGCGTTCCATCACCGGGAAGTCCAGCACCTCGCCTGATTCAAAATCGATACCCGGTCCGAATGCCCCCCGCCCCAGCGCCTCGCGGACGCATGCGGTAAGTATCTCAAATATAATGTGTTCTTCTGTGAACTTCACCTCGGTTTTCTGAGGATGGATATTTACATCCACCGTGGTCGGGTCGCACTCCAGAAAGATGAAATACGACGGAACATACCCTTCGCGAATCAGTTTCTCATATGGCTTGCACACCGCCTTGTGGAGGAACGGACTGCGGAAGTAGCGCCCGTTTATGAAAAAATACTGGCTTCCAGGGGTCTTGCGGGCATCCAGGGGACTCCCGATGAAGCCCGATATCTTCACTATATCGGTGGTGTTCGACACCTCCACCAGCTCGTTCGCCAAATCGCGGCCGCACAAGTCGCTGATGCGCTGCTTGAGGCTGGCGGCAGGGCGGATGCTGTACAGGTCGCGTCCGTTGTGCTTCAGCGAGAAGGCCTTGTCCGGGTGCGATGCCGCTACGCGGATGAATTCCTGCTCTATGTGACGCATCTCCGCCGCATCTGACTTGAGGAATTTGCGCCGAGCAGGGACGTTGTAGAACAGGTTACCCACCGAAATGTTGCAGCCGCGTGGGGCGGCTACCGGTTTGGAGGAGAGGATGCGGGAATCGGCAACCTCTATCTGCACTCCGGTCTCGTCTTCTTCCCGGCGGGTCTTGAGTGTGACCTGGGCCACCGCCGCAATGGAGGCCAGCGCCTCGCCGCGAAAGCCGTAGGTGAGTATTTTCTCCAGGTCCGCTGCCTCTGTAATCTTGCTGGTGGCGTGGCGCTCAAAACAGAGTGAGGCATCTTCTGCGCTCATTCCGCATCCGTCGTCAATAACTTGGATCAGCGTCCGCCCGGCATCCAATACGCTCACGCTCACGGTGGTGGCTCCGGCGTCGATGCTGTTTTCCATCAGCTCCTTGACCACAGAAGCGGGGCGGCCGACAACCTCGCCCGCCGCAATCAGATTGGCAATATTACCTGGAAGGACCCTTATCATAACTCTATTTGAACAACTCTACCAGACCCTGACTGAGATAGTATGCCACGGCTATGGCCGCGATAACGGTGAGCATTATGATGATGGTCCGCAGGGGAGAAGTGTCCCCCTTCTTGTCGCTGATGCGTTCTGCCGTATCCTTGCGATATGCGCTGCGGATATACTGGCCCGGGATGTAGGTGGCGCCACTGGCGTTTTTACGCTGTCCGCCGTCGGACTCCATCACCTGCTTAACCTCGCTATAAGTGGCCACATCTTTCAGATCCTCCGCAGCCTGCTGCACGGTGGCCTTGTCATCACCAGGATACTCTTTGCCATATTTTGCGTAGAGCTCCTTCAGGCGCTCCTTGCGCTCGTCGTAATAACGGGGAGTGTAGTTGAACACCCTGTGCCTGGGTCGGGGAAAAAAAGTGATGGCCATATCGCTGTTGTTTAAAACAAACAAAGGTAATAAATTTGTCGAAAAGAGTTCAGTATGAATTGTGATATAAGAATAGGCAACGGTTACGATGTCCACCGGCTGGCACCAGGGCTCAAACTTGTCCTGGGCGGGGTTGAAATCCCACACGAAAAAGGGTGCGTGGCGCACTCCGACGGGGATGTGATTATTCACGCGCTGTGTGATGCCCTGTTGGGCGCGCTGGCCCTCGGAGACATTGGCCACCATTTTCCCGATACCTCTGCGGAGTTTGCCGGTATTGACAGCACCTTGCTGCTGCAGCGTACCTATGCAATGGTCCGGGAGAGGGGATATTCGCTGGTAAATGCGGACATTACCCTGCTGTTACAGGCCCCCAAGATTGCGCCTTATGTATTGCGGATGCGCGAGAGGCTGGCATCCGTGCTTGGCGTCTCTGTTGAAGCCGTATCGGTGAAGGCCACAACCACAGAAAAACTCGGCTTCACCGGCCGCGAAGAGGGGGTGGAGGCTTACGCCGCCGTGCTAGTTTGTAAGGAGTAGCCCGGAGGTTATTTCTCTTCTGAATCGCCGTAGCGGATATCCACGGTGTCGTGGGCTTCGGTGCTGTGCTCGGGATCGGGGTCAGTGGTGAACTTGTTCTCTACGTCAGTCCGCATTATCACGGGTTGCGGCTCGTCGTCATCGCTTTCGTCATCGTCATCATCATCGTCGTCCGGGAGTTCAATCTGGCGGTAGCGCTTTTGCCGGCGCTCCCACCGTTCGCGGGCGTATTGCTGCATGTCGCTCACCTCGTCCATCTCGTCGATAATCTCCAGGCCAAAGATGGTCTCGATAATATCTTCCAGCGTGATGATGCCGGTAAAGCAGCCGTATTCGTCTATAATCAAGCCGATTTGCTCTTTGTTCTTTAGCAGCTGCTCCCAGATGTCGCTGATGGCGATCTCCTCGTTGAACAAGGTGATGTTGCGCTTGATGTCACCCAGACGCACCTTGAACTGGTCGTTGGCCAGTTTCTCCAGGGCCTCGGTGCGCAGGACATAGCCGGTGATATATTCGGGGCTGTCGGCATACACCGGGATGCGGGAGTGGTGGTTGAACGCCGGGTTCTTGTAGAACTGCGACAGGGTCATCTTCTCGGGGGCGATGGCGGCGACCACGCGGGGGGTCATCACGTCAAAAGCCTTGATATTGTCAAGTTTGATGATGTTCTGGATAATCTTGTTCTCGCTCTTCTCAAATACACCCTCCTCCTCGCCTATGTTGGCCATGGCGGAGACCTCTTCGCGGCTCACGGTCTGTTCATCTTCTTCGCCGCCGAGGATGCGTGTAATCCATTTGGCAGCAACCACAAAGGGGTAGGTGATGACTATCAGCACGCTTATCATGCCTGCCGTGAAACCGGTGAGCTTCTTCCAGTAGGTCGCACCGATAGTTTTGGGGATGATTTCTGCAAAAACCAGGATCATCACAGTCATTATGGCCGATACGATGCCCACGGCGGCGCTGTTCCATAGCTTGGCTGCGATACCGCCTATTATTGCGGCGCCCATGGTGTTGGCAATGGTGTTCAGCACCAGTATCGACGCCAGCGGGCGGTCTATGTCGGTCTTATACTTCTTGAACAGGGCGGCCGATTTGCTCCCCTCTCCCTCGCGCATCGTGAGATACGATATGGGAGTTGACATCAGGGTCGCCTCCAGCACAGAGCACAGGAAAGAGATCAGAATAGTCCCGATTATGGTGAGTATAAAAGCCGTCATTTTGCTCTATGGGTTATTCCAGACTCCACTCGCTCCCCTCTTTGGTATCCTTTATGCGGATTCCCAGCGCTGCAAGACGGTCCCGGAGTGCGTCGCATTTAGCCCAGTTTTTCTCTGCGCGGGCAGCCTGGCGCTCTTCGAGAATAATATCCATCAGGCCCGATATGGCCTCGGTGCCGGCGCTGGCGCCCTGTTCGTCTTTCAGGCCCAGGATGCCGGTGAGAACATCCTTGAATATCTTGTCCAGAAGCATCTTGTCTGCGGCACCCAGCTTGATTGCCTTCTCCTTGGCGCGGTTCACAATGTTCACAGCCTCAAAGATGTGGGCCAGGGCGATGGGGGTGTTGAGGTCATCGCAGAGTGCGTCGTAGGTATCCTCATATATCTTGGCCAGGCCAGAGTCGGGGGCACCTGAGGCAACCTCCAGCTTCTCTGCGTCGCGAGCTGCCTGGAACAGTTTCTTGAGTCCCTTCTCTGCCGACTGAAGCGCCTCGTTGCTGAAGTCCAGCGTGCTGCGGTAATGTGCCTGCAAAATGAAGAAGCGTATGGTCATCGGGCTGTATGCCTTCTGGAGCAGGGGATGCGTACCGTTGAAGAGTTCTTCCAGGGTTATGAAATTGCCGTATGACTTGCCCATCTTCTTGCCGTTGATGGTGATCATATTGTTGTGGATCCAGTAGTGGACCCCGCCCCGGCCTCGGGCGGCAGTATTCTGCGCCAGCTCGCACTCGTGGTGGGGAAAGAGCAGGTCCATGCCGCCGCCGTGGATGTCAAACTCCTCTCCCAGATACTTGGCGCTCATTGCGGAGCACTCCAGATGCCATCCGGGGAAACCCTCGCTCCAAGGTGACGGCCAGTGCATGATGTGCTCGGGAGCCGCCTTCTTCCAGAGGGCGAAATCGTACGGGGAGCGCTTGTCGCTCTGGCCGTCGAGTTCGCGGGTGTTGGAGATCATCTCGCCTATCTCACGGCCGGAGAGTACGCCATAATTGTGGTCCTGGTTGTATTTTGCAACGTCGAAATATACGCTGCCGTTGCTCACATACGCATAGCCGTTGTCCAGAATCTTTTGTACCAGGGCAATCTGCTCAATTATGTGCCCGGAGGCACGAGGCTCGATGGAGGGCGGATTGACGCCAAGCTGCTTCATGGCCTCTTCATAGCGGATGGTGTAGTACTGCACGACCTCCATCGGCTCAAGCTGCTCGAGACGGGCCTTCTTTGCAATCTTGTCCTCCCCCTCATCGGCGTCGTTCTCAAGATGTCCCACATCTGTGATGTTCCTTACATAGCGCACCTTGTAGCCCAGGTTGCGCAGCAGCCGCACCAGCACATCGTAGGTGATGCCGGGACGGGCGTGGCCCAGGTGAGCGTCTCCGTAAACGGTAGGGCCACAGACATAGATGCCGACGTGCCCCTCATGAATAGGTTTGAACAACTCTTTAAGCCTCGACTGCGTGTTGTAAAGATAGATGGCTCTTGACATATTCTTGCGCTTGTAAAATGGTACAAAACGCAAATTTAACTGGTTTTTGTCAAAAGACAAAATACAAGACCGCTATCTGAAACCTCCGGGAGCGACCGCAGTCTCGTTTTCTTCCTTGCAGATATCCAGATGGTTGGCGGTAATTTCCGAGAAGTATTTTTCCTCTCCGTCGGCCCCTTTGTATTTGGAGTTGCGGATCCGGCCGTAGATATGCACAAGCACCCCTTTCTTTATTCCGTCAAAATCGTTTATACCCTTGCCTTGCCAAATGGCCACGTTGTGCCACGTGGTCTCCTCATGCAACACTCCGTTGCGGTCTTTGTAATGCTCGTTGGTAGCTACCGGGAAGCGGGCTATGCGTGTCTGTCCTGCAGCCGCAACCTTCGGGTCGGTTCCGACCCTTCCTAAAATCTCGACACGGTTGATGGTCAAATTCTCCATAATGAAATGATAAATAACAGTTAGTAGTATCCGGCCTACGCTTTTGTGGGGCAAAGGAACTGTGTGATCAGGGCCGTAACAATAATCCAGACGTTTATAAACGTTTAAAAACGTACAGGTGGCCTTTGTGCGTTTTCAGAAACAGCAAAAAATCTGAAGAATTACCGGAACACCGGATTATACAGTGTCCCCATAAGAGTACCTTTAAACCAGAATAACAAATAGGTATGGGGAGAGTATGCAGGGAATGTGCGGCCCCGCTGGCTGGCCGCTCCGACAAGCAGTTCTGCTGCGATGCCTGCCGCACGGCATACCACAACCGCAAGTATCGCGAGCAGTGGCATGATACTGCGCGAATCAACAGGATACTGAGGGAAAACAGGCGCATCCTGGCCATGTTGTTCGAGGCGGGCGTGAGCGACATCAGCCTCTCAGATGATCGTCTGAGGGGCTTTGACTGCCGATATTGTACTGCGGTGAAAAGATATCTGTTGCGGCGGACGGCGTACCGCTGCTATGAGTTCGGGTATTTGATTGCGGGTGGGAGAATATGCAGGATTACCCGGTATTCTGACGGCGCTATCTGAGCCACTGCGAGGGGTTTTGTTTTGCGTTCCCCTTCCAAATCTGGAAATGGAGCTGGGCGGTGCCGTCCTCTGCCGCCTCCAGCGGCCCCAGGGAGTCACCTGCTTTGACTTTCTGTCCGTTTTTGACGGAGGCTTTGGCCAGCTTGCAATAGAAGGTGAAGTATTCTCCGTGCTGCACCAGTACGCAGTGGTTGTATCCAGGCATTATCATTATCTGTTTTACAACCCCTTCAAACACGCATTTTGCGTCGCTCCCCTTCTGGGCGGTTATGGTGATGCCGTTGTTGGCAGGGAGGGTGATGTTCTTGTAAACAGGGTGGGTTTGTGTCCCGAAAGGTTCTGTAACTACCCCTTTGACCGGCCATGGCAGGTTGCCCTTGTTCTGTTCGAATTTGCCCGACACGGTGTAGTCAATCTTATCCTTTTTGGCCATCTCCTTGCCCAGAATGCGCTGCACCTCCTTGTTCAGGCGCTCCATCTCCTTGCGCTTGCGGTCAAGTTCTGCCTGATACTTCTTTTTATCCTTTGCGAGGGTGTTTACCACGTCGCGGGTCTTCTGCTCTTCTGATATCAGGGTGTTGTATTCCTTCTGTCTCTCACGCCTGAGTTCACCGGCCTCGTTGTACATCTGTTTCAACTCCGCCTTCTGCCCGGCCAGTTGTTCTTTGGCCGCAATAATCTCCTCTGCCTCAGAGTTCATTGCAGCAGAGAGATTTCTTAAGTAGGAGAACCGGCGGTAGCCCTGTCCGGGATTTTCGCTGGCGAGCAGGTACATGAACCATACCCGGTTATCACGGTTCTTGTATGTGTTGTAAACCAGGGTGGAGTAGTATTTTTCAAGGGTGTCTATCTGCGCCTGCAGCTTGCCTATTTCGCGGTCTTTTAGGTTTATCTGCCCCTGCAGGTCCCTTATTGCGCGGTCCGACTCATCTACCAGTTTCTTGCGGCTGGAGCTCTTTTTCTGGAGCAGCAGCAACTGGTTATACGAGGCTTTGTGCTTTGAAGAGGCCTCTTTGAGCTCCTTGTCGATAAAGTTTATCTCCTCTTTGAGGCGTGCTATCGATGCATTCTGCTTTGAGACATCCTGTGCGTGCAGCGCAGTTGCAATAATAAGCGCTGCCGATATCAGAATAATCTCTCTGCCAATGCGTTTCATTCTCCAAGCCTGGTTGCCTGATCTGAATATATCTCTGCCAAATCATTCTCTCCAAGGGCTTTAAGCACGGTGGCGTAATGCCTCAGGATGACCCCGCTCTCCTTGCCGCCGTGAATCAGGGCGTGTTTGAAGTGGGCCTTAGCTTCAAGATCGAGCCCCATAAGGTGCAGGATCCAGGCGTAAGTGTCCAGGTATGTGGCATTGTCTGGCTCTTTCTCTATGGTGATGCGGCTCATGTCAAGGGCTTTTTTCAGGTCCTTTGTCGTCTTGTTTACCGGGGTGGGATAGCGTTCGCTGATGTAGTAGGCGTAGTTGTTAAGCACCGGGACATAGCCGGGGTCAATCTTAAGCGCCTTGTCGTAATAACCGAAAGCCGCCTTCTGATCCCCCTTGAGGTGATACAGGTCGCCCAGGGCGCTGTAACAGCGCAGAATGATGTCGCTCCCCTTGGGCGCGGCCGCGGCGCAGGTGACGTAATCCTCAATGGCACTGTCATATTCGCCCATCTGCCAGAAGCTGGATGCGCGCAGCTGCAGCAAGTCGCAATCGTCAGGGAACCGCTGGAGTGCAACGGTGGAGCTGGCTGTCACGGCGGGATAATCGCCGCTGTAATACTGCATCAGCGGATATGTGAAATTGAGACTGTAGCTCTCCGGATAGTTGTCTGCGTTGAGTTTTGCAAGCTGCAGGGCGTCATCCACGCGTCCCCTCTGATAGAGATAGGTGCTGGTGAGGGCGCATATAGAGGAGTCTGCCGGTGCACTGGCGTAGAGGTTCATCATCATAGTATCCACCTGCGGAGCGAAGGTAAATACAAACTGTTGCTGTTGAAGCACATCGGACATATAATCTGCTTTGGCAGAGGGGAGTATGTCGGGATTTGCAAGGAAGGGATTAATGTTCTCAAAGTAGAGGTCATATTGCCCCAGAGCCCTGTGTACGTGGGCTTTGCCATAGCGGGCCTCGGTGTCGAACGGGTTTATCTCCAAAGCCTCGTCATAGAACTTAAGCGCCTCCTGGTTGTTGAAGTTGGCGGCGTTGAACTGTGCCAGGAAGCAGGCTGCACGCGGTGAGCGGTGCTGCTTGTAATACTCCAGCATATAGTCGTATGCCTCCTGACCTTTGCCTTGTGAGAGGAGCATATCGGTGCGGATGGTGACCAGCGCATCGGAAGGTCCCACCCTGTTCTCTATCTTGTCAATGGCATCCAGGGCCTTGTCATACTGGTTGGAGGCGCTGTACACGCCAATCAGGTCGGTGTACAGGGAGGTCTTTTTAGGGTGTTCGGCTGCCAGTTTCTCAAGAATCTCTGCTGCATCTTCATACTTGCCCTGCGAAATATAGTTCTGCGACAGGGAGTAGTTGTACCAGTAATTATCGGGGTCCAGCGCCACCGCCTTCTTGAGTTGTTCGGCGCAAGCGGAGGAGTCGCGCAGCATGGTGCTCAGGTAGTAGTAGGCGGCGTCGTTGTCTGGCTCATCTGCAAGAACCTTCTTGAATTGGTTATACGCGGCCCTCACATCGTTTGCATAGTAGAGTCGGATGGCCTCGATAAATGCCTCTGACTGGGCGTTTGCACCCGTTGAGAAGAGCAGGCAGAATGCCAGTGAAATCAGGATAAACCGGAATCTCTTTATCATATCACACAAAATTACGGATATCTTTTAACAAAAACCAGTCCAACCGTCTTTTTTGAAAACACATCCATCATTTTAAAAACATAAAAACTTGATTGTATGGAAGTTTTGCGGGTATTACAGCCGATTAGGCCGGCCTAAATTAGCCGGAAAAAACAATATGATTTGCAAGACATACGCAGCGGCATACATAGGGTTGCAGGTGGTGACCGTTACTGTAGAGGCCGACATCTCGGCCGGAGTGGGATTGTATATAGTCGGGATGCCCGACATTGCCGTGAAGGAGAGCCTTATGCGCATCACAACCGCTTTGCGCAGCTACGGTTATTCGATTCCGGGGAAGCGTATAGTCATCAACCTGGCACCCGCCGATATCCGCAAGGAGGGCTCTTCTTTCGATCTGGCAATTGCCGTGGCGCTGCTATGCGCCATGGAGGTGATTGACGCCTCCCGCCTCTCCGACTTTATTGTGATGGGGGAGCTGGCGCTGGACGGCAAGATCCGGGACATCTATGGCACCCTGCCGATTGCCGATACCAGCCGCGAGCGGGGCTTTTCCAGGTTCATTCTGCCGCACGACTCGGCAATGGAGGCGGTAGACCTGGACGGCGTGACAATCTACGGCGTGCGCACCCTGGCCGATGTGATAGCGATACTCAACGGTGATATAGAGTCCGAGTCATTTGTGATGGGGCGCCCGCCGCAGGGGGCTTTTACCCCCACCATATCCAACGATTTCAAAGATGTAAAAGGCCAGCAGGTGGCAAAACGGGGGCTGGAGATTGCCGCCGCCGGCGGGCACAACCTGATTCTCATTGGTAGCCCAGGGTGCGGCAAGACCCTGATGGCAAGCTGTATGCCGTCTATCCTGCCCCCGATGACCAAAGCCGAATCGGTGCAGACCAGCAAGATTTATTCTGTGGCGGGCAAGTCAATCGGGCGGTGCGGCCTGCTGCGGGAGCGCCCCTTCCGGTCACCCCACAACAGCGCCAGCGTGGTTTCGCTGCTGGGCGGCGGGACGATGGCGATGCCCGGGGAGATCTCACTTGCCCATAACGGGGTGCTCTATCTGGATGAGGTGACGCAATTCAGCAAGGTGACCCTGGATCTGTTGAGGCAACCCTTGGAGGACGGGAAGATAGTGATATCGCGGGCCCGCTACCGTGTGGAGTACCCTTGTGAGTTTATGTTCGTAGCATCTATGAACCCTTGTCCGTGCGGCTATTATGGCGACCCGACCCACAAGTGCACGTGTTCTGAACGAGAGATTGCGCACTACCTCTCCCGCGTATCGGGCCCTTTGATGGACCGCATCGACATGCATGTTTATGTGGAGCGCGTGCCTGCAGAACTGCTCGTGTCGGAACCGTCGGCAGAGCCCAGCAGTGCAATTGCGGCCCGGGTTGCCCGTGCCCGTGCCATACAGCAGCGCAGGTTTGCATCAGAGGGGATTTTCACCAATTCTGCAATGTCTGCCAATATGCTCACCAGATACTGCCCGCTCACGGTGTCGCAGCGGGAGTTCCTGGACAAAATCATAGACAGGCTGGGCATCTCTGCCCGCGCATACAGCCGGATACTGAAACTTTCCCGGACTATATCGGACCTCGCCGAAGAAAAGGATATCACGCAGCAGGCCATAGCAGAAGCGCTGCAATACCGCAACCTGGACCGGTTCGGATTGAGATAAAGTTGCCAAGTAGTAGGATTTTTTATACGTTTGTGATGAAGTATAGTGAGCTTGAAAGGAAACTGAGGAGGATAGGGTGTTATAATACTGGGCAAGAACAAAGTGGCCACCCTTTATGGTATAGTCCGAGAACTGGAAAACTGTTCAGGATGAGCAACCATGCGAGTTTTGAAGTGAACCCCAAAACTTTACACTCAATATTGAAAGACGCAGGATTAAGATGAAGAAAATAAAGGTATTTATAGAAAAAGGTAAGGACGAGTATTCCGCCTATATGGAAGATAATGATCTGGATTACGGGCTTATAGGTGAAGGTCAGACAGTAGAAGAAACGATGCATGACTTTGATCTGGCTTACGACGGTATGCGTGATTATTATCGCAGCATAGGCAAACCCTTCGAAGAAATCGAATACGAATTCTTTTACGATACTGAGAGTTTTCTTGCGGCATACAGCAAAACCTTCAGTCTTGCCGGGCTGGAGATAATTACCGGCGTCAATCAAGCTCAACTCGGTCACTATCTCCACGGTCGCCGCAAACCTACTCGTAAGACAATTGACAAGATTCAGCAGGGTGTGGAGCGCTTTGCCCGCGAACTGACGGCCGTACGTTTTGCATAGACTGTCTATTCTTTCGCAAACGGTATCCAGACCTGCATTTTGCCGGGGGCGCGGTTGTCCCAGGCAGGATTGAAATACTCCCTTTCCAGTATTAACATTAAGTGGTAGCGGCAGGAGCGGCAAGATGCTCGGCGACGTGATGGCCGCATACCGTCCCGTCACCGTCCGAATCACCCACAGTGAGCAGTCGGGCGTAACCGCCCTGGACTTCATGGTAGAGGATATGGAAGAATCGCCACTGAACGAGATGCAGAGGAACGAACTCTCCCGACTGTGCCATCAGGTAGTGGAAGAAAGGAGAGCACGGGGTTCCGTGTAAAACTGATTATCGAATAGGTCCACATTTGTTATTTTTGTTTTATATTTATGGCGTAAAAGCGCTTTCTTACTTGCAGTTAAATGAAGCATGACAATACAGTTCTGGTGGCGGGCGGAGCCGGTTTCATAGGCTACCACCTGTGCCGCCGTCTGTTGGAAGAAGGCGTGGAGGTTGTATGCCTGGACAATCTCCAGACAGGCAGCCTGGACAACATCCAGCTTTTGTCCGGCTACCCGCACTTCCGTTTTGTCAACCATGATATCCTCCAGCCATATACGGGGCTGCAGCATATAGACCAGATCTATAATCTTGCATGTCCTGCTTCTCCGCCGCACTACCAGCGCAACCCCATCAACACTACCAAGACTTGCGTGATAGGTACGCTCAATCTTCTGGAACTTGCCCAGATGCACGGCTGCCCCATCCTCCAGGCCTCGACCAGCGAGGTCTACGGTGATGCCGGTGTCAGTCCGCAACCGGAAACCTACAATGGTAACGTCAACCCCATCGGCATCCGCTCCTGTTACGACGAGGGCAAACGTTGCGCAGAAATCCTGTGTATGGATTTCTACCGCCAGTATCGTGTCAACGTCAAGATTGTGAGGATTTTTAACACATACGGCCCGAATATGGCTGTCGGAGACGGCAGGGTGGTGTCAAATTTCATTGTCCAGGCACTGGCCGGCATGCCTATGACGATATACGGGGATGGTTCACACACCCGTTCTTTCATGTACGTTGACGACCTTGTGGAGGGTTTGCTCTGCATGATGGGCACTCCGGACGATTTTACCGGCCCGGTTAACCTCGGCAACCCGGACGAGAGAAGCATCAAGGATCTCGCATCACTGATTATAAGCCTGTCCGGAAGCAGCTCTACCTTCGTATACCAGCCCCTTCCGTCAGACGACCCTCACCAGCGAAAACCGGATATCACCCTTGCCAGCAAGAAACTTGGCTGGAGTCCCGTCGTTTCCCTGGAAGAAGGGCTGCGCCGTACCATAGATTATTTCAGACATTACAAACAATAAACACATGGCAATACTTACACCACAAGAGATTGACGAACTAACCAGGCAATTCAAGAAAAAAACAGCAGAGCTGAAGGATATTTACGACAAACTGGCGGAGGCCGGTGAATACCCCATTGACGATGACATCCTGGATGACGTCGCTGGCGGCTTTCATATTCCAGTAGATTCTTATAAAAGGTAGTAACCGGATATGCAGCACCCGAACTGTGTGGTTGTTGTAATCCACAGGATGGATCAGGGAATGCTCCATTATTTGCGCTTCTTGAAAGAGGAAATATCGGAGCTGATGGATTTCTGTATCCTGTTTGACTGCCACGTCCAGAAACTGGATCCCTCGGATTATCCCGATCTGAGGTTCCACCTGTTTGACTCTGGTTCAATCAAGGGCTTTTTTCACGGTGGCCACCCCAGGATTCCAAATCCTCTCCTCCCTCTTCTGGAATTTACCGGGCAGAACCCTTACAAGCACTATCTGGTGATGGAGGGCGACCTTGTCTTTACCGGGGAGTGGCGGTCTTTCGTGAGGAAAATCAACGGCCTGGCATGCGATTATGTCCACATAGCCACCGACCTTGAGGGCGACCCCAGGCACTGGCCCTGCCAATACATCAAAAACAATCCCTTACCGCGACTGTACTTTGCATGGTGTCACATTTTCTATGCGGGACAACGGTTCCTGGCGGACATAGAGGCCTTTATGAAGGAGAACGACACAATATACTATGAATTCCTGCTACCCTCCATGGCGTACAACAGGGGGTATTATGTCCGTCAGTTCGAGAACTTTGGCTACCGGTTCGAGGTGTCGTGGGGCCCGGCTGAGGTCTATGAACGCAAATATGTAGAAGAAGCGCAAGACAATACGTTTTATCACCCGATTAAAAATACAAGTATAATCAAATACCAACCATTATGGCAGCATTGACCAATAAGGAGATAGAGCAACTCAAGAAGCAGCTCGAAGAAAAACAAAAAGAAGTAAAAGACCTGTACAACCAACTTATGGCAGCTGGCGCATTTCCTCTTGACGAAGACGCCCTCGATATCGTGACGGGCGGCAGGGATGCTAATCCGATATCTGTCGGCCAAAGTTCCATGTGTACAGATACTAGTTTCCGATAAAGTGCCTGATTAGAGAATGGTGCCACAGCAGAAACTCCTTTCCGTTGTGGTGCCGGCGTATAACGCGCAGGAGTATCTGGTCAAATGCCTGGATTCGCTTCTGGTTGCAGACCGGGAGCTGTTTTCAAAACTGGAGGTCCTGGTGGTCAACGACGGCAGCACAGATTCTACGAGTGCCATCGCCCATGAATATGAGGGGCGCTATCCCGATGTCTTCCGTGTAATAGACAAGGATAACGGCAACAGCGGCTCCTGTATAAACGCCGCACTGGCAGTGGCCAAGGGCAGGTATTTTCGCGAGCTGGACTCCGACGACTGGCTGGACACCGAGGCCCTGGCCGCCTTCATCACCTTGCTGGAAGGGCGTAGTGAAGATATTGTAAGTACACTCAAAAGGAATCACTTCCCCAATGGAAAAACACAGTCTTACCAAGGCCTGGGCGTGGAATATGACACGACATGCCTGATAGACGGATTTATTTTCCGGAACCGCCGGGACAAGGTGCACTTTACCATGCATTCCATGAGTTTCAGGACCGGTCTGCTTCGGGCCATAGGCTACCGGCAGATGGAAGGCATCTTCTATACCGATATGATACTGTGCTACTTTGCGCTTAAGGCTGCCCGTGATATCTGGTTCAGCAAGTTGTGCCTGTATCACTATTCCGACGGGCGGGAAGACCAATCGATATCCCGGGAAAACAGTATGCTTCACAGGCATGATTACTTCCTGGTATCGGAAAGGCTGTTGAAAGACTTTATTCCCATCCAGGATTCGTTTGGGGAGAACAGGCGCCACATCCTGGTAGAAATAATCTGCAATTATATCAATGTCTTTTACCGGCTGTGCCCGGGGTCGGATCCTGACCGGGATGCTCTGGATAAGCTGGTGAGCCTGCAGCCGGAGTTGAAACAGCTCTCAGATGACAATCGTTTCGGCAACAGGAATGCGGAGATATACGAGCTTCTGAGACAAAAGACAAAAGAGATGGAGGGAATCAGCGCCAAACTTACAAAAGCCCAAGGATGATGCCCGACAAACTGTATATCTGCTATTCCATAAACGATTTCTTTGCCCGGGAGGCAGGGATTTCACTGATTGGCATGCTGGAGAACAACCCCGGTTACGCCCCGGAAGAGATATTCATCCTGGATTATGGAATACATCCGTTCAACAAAGGGCGGCTGGAGCAGATTGCGGCGGGTTACGGCAAGCGCATCACGTTCCTTGCCGCCAGGCCTGTCACCTCCGGTATAAAGCAGCGATTCCCCCATCTCAAGAGCTGGCGCGGCTCCATGGCTCCTATTGCCAAAGCATTCGTGGAGCAGATTGTCCCGGATTATGTAAACCGCCTGCTCTTCATAGATGCCGATACTGTGGTGGCGGGGTCGCTGGACGGCCTTCAAGATTTGGATATGGGCGGAGCCGCACTTGGCGTAGTTCCCATGAACCAGCCGTCGTACAGGTTCAAAAAAATCTATTTTAATTCCGGCGTTCTGCTGTACAACCTCCCCATCTGGCGGCGCGAGGGTTGTCCTGAAATGATACTGGAAGAGTTGGAGAGGAAGTCGGACCTTACCTTGCCGGACCAGATGCTGCTTAACAACGCCATACCCCAGCGGCTCATCAAACCGCTGCCGCTCAAGTACAACTACCTTTCACATTATTACCATCCCGAACAGGAACGCGGATGGCTGAGGATTGGGGGCTTGTATACCGGGGAGGAGATAGAAGAAGCCATCCGGCAGCCCGCCATCATACACTATCTGGGAGGCTGGGCCCTGGCGCGTCCGTGGTATGAGCATTGCCGTTCTTCAAAAAGTGCAGAATACCTTCAATACAAAGCCCTCTCCCCATGGAAAGATTCTCCCCTTTTCAAGCCTTTCGAGCAAACGTCCCCGCCCAGGACGTTCCGCCAGAAGGCATATTTCTGGCTATTGAAGCAATATGGGGAGCGCCGCTCGTTCCATTGGGTACATCTGATAGATACTATTTACCATTCACTGATTCCGGCCGAACTGCCGGGAGAATAAATACTTTTGCAAAGCTTTTGACCTTGTATGAAAATCTTTAAACATTCAGTTTTAGTAGCGCTGTGCATCCTGACGGTTTGCCTGATTGCCGGCTGCCGCAATTCAACCAAGATACAATTAGGTAACGATGAGGCTTATTTCCGCTTTAACCGGTACCAGGAGCAAAGAGACTGGGATGCATGCTGGGCTCTGATAGACTCTTGCGAGCAGTCTGGAGTATGGCCGCCGGAGCAGATTCATTATATGCGCGGTAACGTGTACTACGGCAGGGGTGACTACGGTCCTTATGAACAGGAGCTTAGGGAGGGTATTGAAGCCGGCAAGAAAGAGCTTGGCAGCTGTTCTTACTTTATTGCCTGCTATATGTATATGGCCGAGACATTGAGCGAAAAAAGTGACTTTGAAGGGGCTATGAACACGGCGGCAGAGGCGCTGTCGTATATCGAGACCTGGGACAAGGAGGGTATGGAAACAAATATGGATCCCTCCGTTATCCTTTCCCTGAAACTTACCATAGCCAAGACATACGCCTGCATGGGGAATCTGGATGGGGCCAGAAACACTGTAGAAGAACTGTGGGAGATGCAGCAGCAACTTATGGAGGATCTCCCCATAGAAGATTATTACTATTTCTTCTCCGGCATATCAGAGGGCATACTTGATACTTTCTTCCAGGCAGAGAGCTACGAAGACATATTCAAGTGGTTTGGCCCGTATGACGAGGTCTTTGCCCGTTGTTCCCAATATATGGACGAGTTGGGCAGAAACGCTTTTGTGCCCAAGCGACTCTTTTACGAGATTGTGGCACTGGCCAATACCGGGCAACAGCAGCAGGCGGAGGAGCTTTACAAACGTTTCTCGGAATTACCCGAAACAGCAGATTCCGGCTACATCTCACATCACGTCAGGATTCTCCGGATCCTTGGCCGCTACAAAGAGGCTGCCCGGTATTATGAAAAGTTCCTGGATGTGTTGAAGGACGATTTGCCTTACATCACTTCCGATGCGGCCATTCACGCCTATACCGTTGGTTATACGTTGTTCCGCAAAACAGGCAACGATGAACTGGCCTTTGCAATGGGGGATTCACTTTGCGCCCATGCGGAGCCTGCGCTGGCAGAAGTACGCCAAGGCAATGCTGCCGAACTGGCCACTCTTTACGACACCAAGGGAAAGGAGACACAGATTGCCCTCCAGAAAGCCAGGCTGTCGCAGCAGAGGCTCATCGGCACAGGCATAGCACTGGTTCTGCTGACAGCCTTCTTCCTGATTTATTCGTGGTATCGCCGCCGTGCCCAGAACCGCCTGCAGCAAGCCCATTCGCAACTGCAACAAGCCTATAACCAGCTTGAAGAGACCACTGCAGCCAAAGAGCGCATAGAAAGCGAGCTCCGTATCGCCCGCGACATTCAGATGTCAATGGTACCAGGGGTGTTCCCCCGGCGCGAAGGTCTGGACATGTATGCTGAGATGAATCCCGCCAAAGAGGTGGGAGGCGACCTCTATGGATATGTACTGATCGGTGACAACCTTTATTTCTGCGTGGGTGACGTTAGCGGTAAGGGCGTGCCGGCATCGCTGTTCATGGCGCAAAGCGCCAGGCTTTTCCGCACCCTCGCCGCAGAAGACATGATGCCGGCCCAAATTGCCGTCCGTATGAACAATGCCTTGTCTGAAAACAACGATCAGGGGATGTTTGTCACTATGTTCATCGGCCTGCTACATCTGGATTCCGGTCAGCTGGATTACTGCAACTGCGGGCACAACGCCCCCGTGCTAGACGGGAAATTCCTCACAATGCAATATGTGAACCAGCCATTGGGCCTGTGGGAAGACGACATCTTCGAGGGAGAGTCAATCGCAAATGTCCGTGGCTCCCAGCTGTTGGTATACACAGACGGCCTCAATGAAGCGGAGGATGACAAGCAGCAGCTATTCGGCGACGATCGCCTCATTGAACTGATGTCCGATACCGGCAATATGGACTCTCGTCAAGTCATCGACTATTTGAAAGCGGCCATAGAGCGGCATCGTGCAGGTACCGACCCCAATGACGACCTCACTCTGATGTGCCTTAATATTGCCCGTTAGCCAATATCTCGCGCGGTTGTCCCAGGCAGGATTGAAATACTCCCGGGCTGGAGATAATCACCGGCGTCAATCAGATGCAGCTCGGCTGTTACTTGTCCGCAAACGGTATCCAGACCTGCATCTTGCCGGGGGTACGGTTGTCCCAGGCATAGTAGGGGATGAGTTTGACCTGCTGGTCTTCGCAGGTGGCGGTGATGGTTGTCACGCCCCGCAGAAGGTCGCCCTCCCAAGTGGTTCCGAACTGATAATCATAAGAGAGGGAAAGATTGTCGTAACCGGGGTTGTCTACCTCTTCCATACAATATACCAGAGGGCCGCGCTGTATGGCCCGGCGCCCTTCATCTTCCTTTACGCGGGGTCGGCGGCCACAATCTCGGTAGGCATCTCCATATTAAGCACAACCTTGTCCCCGTCGCACCATTTGCGATTAATCATAGCATAACCTTTTACTACCGGGATATTTAAAGAACCACCATTTAAAGAGACGGTGCATATCTTGCACCAGCCGGGAAGCCTGAGCCGCAATGCCGTCGTGAATGGCCGTTTGCACCCTACGGTGAGGGTCACTTCCCCTTCCCATGGATAAGACGTCTCCTGAGTCAGGGTCACGTCGCGGCGGCCAAGCTTAATGGTGGCGGTGTTGCCCATATAGAGGTTTACATAGATGCCATTTTTTGCCACACCGTATATGTAGTTGCCTATTGACGGCAGGAACCTGCAAATCTGGCTGGGGCAGCAGGCGCAGCCGTACCACGCCTGGCGGTGATGGTCGCCCATGGACTCAAGGGGATTAACATAGAAGAAGGTGTCTCCTTCCAGTGAGATGCCCGCCAGGGCGCCGTTGTACAAAGCGCGCTCCAGGACGTCGATATACTTAGACTCGCCTGTGAACTGGTTCATACGCCAGTTCCAGAGCACCATTCCCACAGAGGCGCATGTTTCGCAGTAGGCGGTCAGGTTGGGAAGGCTGTAATCGTTTGTGAACCCCTCGTTATGCGAACTCTGACCGATGCCGCCTGTTATATACATGTTACGGATCACCACATCCTCCCAGAGTCGGTTAAGGGCATCAATGTAACCCTGATCCCCGGTGTAGGAGGCTACATCGGCCATTCCGCAATAGAGGTACATCGCCCTCACGGCGTGGCCGGCGATGTCGGTCATCTCCCGTACCGGCTTGTCATCCTGGAAGTATTCTGCATTCCATGGCTCAGGAGGGTTGCCCCAGGTACCGTAACCGTGGCCTCGTTCATCTAACAGCCACTGGGCAAAATCGAGGTATTTCTTCTTGCCGGTTGCCTGGAACAGTTTGACCAGCGCCAGTTCTATCTCTTCGTGCCCAGGGACCCAGTGGCGTTTGCCGGGACCGAAGATGGTCATCATGTGGTCTGCCATCCGGATTGCGACATCCAGCAGCTTGCGCTTGCCGGTGACGTTGTAATAGGCCACCGCCGCCTCGGTCATGTGCCCCGCGCAGTACATTTCGTGCATTGTCATGTCAATCCAGCGTCCATCCAGCCCGGTCAGGGTATAATAGGTGTTAATGTAGCCGTCATCCTGCTGGGCTGCGGCAAACTTCTCTATCCATTCGTCGCACTTGGCCTCCAGAAGCGGATCGGGATTGTTCTGCAGTGAGTAGGCCATCCCCTCCAGAGCCTTGTACACGTCGGAATCGTCAAAATAGATGCCCGAGTGCTCGCCGGCTCCTTTTGCAGCATTTTCAAAGTTGCGTATGCGGCCGGTCTGGTTCTCAATCTGGTCTATGCAAACCTTCAACGTGACATCTTTGTGGCTCTGCAGCCGGGGGCTCCAGAAGGCGTCGTCTATGGTGACATCTGAGAATTTTACCGGAGTGATGAGTTTGTTGGTGGGGGTGTTGCTGCGACTGCAGGAGGCGGTAATCACAACTGCCGCAAAGAGGAGTGTCAGGATACGTTTCATACCGCTAAGATACAAAAAAACTGTCCGACCCTGCAAAGGGCCGGACAGTTGTGGATTAATCCCGATGTGGAATTACTTGATAGCTTCCCAGGTGAAAGTGAATTCGCAGTCGAACTCGAGAGCGCCGGGCTCGCCATAGTTCTTGGTCTCTTTTGCGATGGCACCGGTAACGGGATCAAACACATAAGTGTACTCTGCAAGAGCAGTCCTGTCTGCCCACTGTGCAGTTGCGCAGCAGAATCTTGAAGCGCGACCTACGATGCCGGACTCATAGAGCCATCTCTTAAGGCCTGCATCTTCTGCCCATTCTGTATGAACGGCACCCACGTTTTCTGTGGTAGTGTAGGTGTGCTCTTTGTGGCGCCATTCGCCAGTGTCGGTGTTGAGGCGGGTCCAGTAATCAACGCACTCATTGGTTACGCTCTGCTGGGTAGCGTCTGCACCATTAACTTTGGCAGATGCGATAAAGCCGTCAACATATGTGAGCTCGATGGTTTTGTTCTTGTCGTAATCTTTAATCTTGACAGCAAGACCATCAGCATTAAGGTCGATGTCATAAGCGGCTTTATCGCCATCCTTGACTGTGCACTTGCTACCTTCGTAAGTGAAAGTGAAGTTGCTGTAAACAGAACCGTTCCAAGCTGCTTCTACTTTGGAAACGCGGCCCTGGGCGTCGTAAGTGTATGCCCAAGACTCGTTGTCGTCGCCATAAACAGCAACGAGGGTCTTCATTCTGGCAGTCTGTTTGAAAGCCTTCTCGTCATCTTTACCATTGGGATCCTTTTGGCAGGCTACGATGGCAACCATTGCTACTAATGCAAAAACTAATAATTTTTTCATTGGATTAGTTATTAAATTGGTTAGTAAATGAATGTATTGTGTAATGCAAAAATACAGTTGATAATGTCTTTATCTTTATCAGGGTCATTGTTGATGACTCTGTACTCAAATTGTGCTTCAGAACGTTTGCAGGCACGGTACAGAGCGCTGAAGTCACGGAATGAAGAAGATTCGTCGGTGCAGCAGAAGCAATACTGCTGGTCGCCGGATAGCTGCGCCGGGACATCCGCCAGAAGCGCCTCTGCAAAATAGAGGTTGTTAAAAAGCCGGCGGTTTGCAAATACCTTTTTCCCGGCCTCGCCTATAGCCATTACCCCAAGTGTCTGGTAGGTGTAACCATTGACTGTTTCGGAAAGAGTTTCGACGAAAGAACCTTTGGAAACATCCATCGGAATGATGACATAAGGCTTTAGGGAGTACTCCCTGACCATGGCTTTGGTCAGAGTCTTCACAGTGTTTTCATCAAGTCCTTCATGTGCGAGGATTATGGCTATGCGGCCGTCCGATGTGGAATTATACGTTTCCGATACAAAGACCCCGTTTGGCAGCAGCTCTGCATCGGGGACTTTATTGTCTGCCACGCTTCCGGTCCATTGCTTGCCGCCGTTCATATAGTAGTCAAACATCGGCAGCACTTCGCCCAGGGCGTTGAGCCAGTATTTAGAGTTATGAGCCCCGTCATCCACCCTGAACTCATGCCTTATGCCATAATCACGGAGTTGAACGTGTAAGGTGTCGTTTGCAATAAGCAGCTGCTCCTCGTCGTCGCCGCAGGTAAAGTACCAGTGGACTTTTTCCAAAGTCTCTTTATTGGCAGGCACAAATTGGTAGAAGGGGCAATGCTGCATGTAGTAGCTGGTGATGCGGGCTTCCCCGTTCTGGCCTTTTCCGCCGAAAATCTCGCCCCATTGTTTGTCCCAGCCACTCTGTGACTCGGCCATGTATTGGTCGTCGGTCCGGAAGGACATGCTAAGTGGTGCACAGCAAAGGAAGGTCTCAGGATGCTTTGATGCAAGCGCCATCGCTCCGAACCCGCCCATAGAGTATCCGGTAATGGACCTGTGTTCCCGGTCGGCAATGGTCCTGTAGTTGGCGTCAATATATGGAATCAACTCTTGGATGAACATATCCATATAATTGAACGCGCCAGTGTAGTAATTGCAGTAGTAGGTGGTGAATCCCTGGGGAAAAACATAAATCATATCGGAGAGACCGTTGCTTTCCAATGCGAAAATCTTGTCATTCCCATGCAGCCAATTGCCGTTCCAGGAATTATTGTCGTCACCGTAGCCGTGCAGCATATACACCACCGGGTAACGACGCTCTTTTTCTGAAACGTAACTCTTGGGAAGGGTGATGGAATAGTTGACCTTCCTGCCAAGGATCTTGCTGTCGATGGTAAGGTCGGTAGTGTAACGCTGGAAATGCTCTCCGGGATCGGGCACCTCTGGCTCTTTCCCGTTGCAGGAGCAGGCAGATACAAATGCCAGTAATGTCAGAATACACAAGAAAGACCTGTTCATATCGTTATTCCTTATCATAAACCACCATCTCGGATGCGTAAATTTCGTAGTCGGGGTGGGGATTGTTGAGGCGCAGCGTGAGAGTATGCTCGCCGCTGTCGAAACAATACTTGGAGAAGATCTCGTATTTGCGGGTTATGTAGTCCATCGGCATCTTGAAGTTTTCTACCTCGACGCCGTCCAGCAATGCTGTGACGTCGGCAACGTAGGTTTCATCGGAGTGACCGGTTGCGCGTACGCTGCCCTCAACCACAATGCCGTTACCCTTGAATTTAATGTCGACAGTGCTTGTAAAAGGTAACTTGAGGATCCGTTTCTCAACGGGAACTATACCTTCGAAGCACTGCTCGTAGCGTACGCTCTGCGGAGTCTCCAACTCTATATAAATGCACGCATCCCCATTATTATCACTTTTTTGGGCCACTTTTTTCACGAGGTCAAAGTTGGCTTTGCATACATCTTCGAGGCTCAGGCTGGTGTAGGGGAAGGGAATATCCTTGATTCGCTCGGCCCCCTTTTTCCACTCGTCCGGGATGGCGTCGTAGCCGTACATCACTCCCAGGATGCCCGCCGCGGAGGCGGGGTTGCAGTCGGAATCGTTGCCGCAGCGGGTAGAGATATCCATCGTCTTATAAAGGTCCCCTCCGCCGTATAGAAGGCCAATCACCACGAAGGCAGAATTGATGGTGGCGTCTATGTTGAAGCCGTTCCAAACCCCTTCCGGGCAGCCGACGTCATTGGCGTGGCGGTTGGTCACCTCGAACCAGCACTGCTTCCAGTCGTCGGGATACTGCTTCCAGTATTTGATGACGTCGGAGATGGTGCTATGAAACTTTGTCCCTTCAGGAATGGTTTTCAATGCCTCCGTAACGACGGTCGGGATATCATCGCAGATGTAGGCCAGACAGTACATCGAGCCGATATACACCCCGCCGTACCAACCGTCACCGTAGTTCATTATGTGCCCGATGCGGTCGCTAAGTTCGGAGGCCTTGTTTACCTGCCCGGGATAGAGCATACCTATGAAGTCTGCCTCAATCTGGAAGTCGATGTCGTCGGCGTGAGGATTGTACATCCAGTGGCCCGATTCGGGTGCGCCGCGGCCGTTGAGGATGTTGTAACGCGCCGCCTGGTTGGCGTGCCACAACTTGAAGTCGGCATACGCAAAGGCATTGGCGTACTCTTCAACCGGGGCATCCAGACCAAATTTGAGCATAGTCTCCAGGAAGGTCAGGTCCATATAGACGTCGTCGAACAGGCCGGGATCGTCTATGTATGTGTCGTAGATATAATCGTCGTACCAGGGGATGGGAATCTCCTCCATTATGATGCCGCCCTTATACTTGAATTCTGTGGGGCCGCCGTAGGTACATCCTATGGTCTGGCCGTACCAGCCACCGCGGATCTTGTCCATCAGAGTGGCGTCGTCCATCTTCACGGTCTGCCCGTAGGGCACCTTGGGCGCCGATGTGCAGGCCGTAAGAAGCACCAGAAGCGGTATGATTAGTCTTTTCATTCTAATTGTGGTAGTATGTGTCGGTTATCGGCTTGTCGCCGTAATATTGGATGGCGTTGATGCGGAGCAGATACTCGTCGGGCTTGGGATTGCGCCATACCATCTTCACGGTGTGGCGGCCCTGTTCCAGGCCGTATTTCCACGCGGGTTCGAGCTTGCGGGAGGTTCCCTTCATAGGGAGCATCGATACCTGGTCCAGCGCGCCGTCTATCCAGACTTCGACCTCGGCGACATAATCGTCGTCCTCCTCAGCCAGGGCGAATACCTCGCTGCCGACGTGTTTCTTGCTCACTCGTGCAGCATAGTCGGCGGTGATTCCGCGAAGGCACACGAGATTGCCCCAGATCACGAAGCCGTTGCCGGAGAAGTCAAACTCGTAGGATGAGCTCATCCAGTCGTCTTTCTGGTCGCGGTATATGGGGTAGGTGTCCACGAAGTTCTGCTCCAGAGGAAGCACCTCCACCGGCTTCAGAGGAATGGTGACATCGGTGTCGGTAACTTCCCCTCCGTTTTTGGCTATGAGTTGAAGCGCCTGGTCAAAAGAGTATTCGGAGCCCTTGGCCAGCGAAACGTCAGTGCCTTCAAAATCAAGGTTCCATATCTCCATTACGGGCTCTTTCCAGAATGCCGGCAGGGCGTCAAGACCGAGCACAACACCCAACACACCGCCCACGGTGGCGGGGTTGCAGTCGGAGTCCTGGCCGCAGCGGGTCGCAATCTCCATCGAGCGGCCAAAGTCGCCGCCGCCATAGAGCAGACCCATAGCCACATAGGCGGAATTGATCTTGGCGTCGATGTCAAAGCTCAGGAATACCCCCTTTGGACATCCGGTGTCGGAGCCCCATTTCTTGAGGAGTTCGAACCAAGCCTGTTTCCAGTCGTCAGGATACTTCTTATGGAACACACGTGCGTCATTCACACACTGCCAGAAGGTGCTCTGCTCGGGGATGCCCTCCAGCGCCATATCTACTATACGGGCGGGGTCGCTCTCTACAAACGCCGCGCTGTACAGGCCGGATACGAACGCGCCTCCGTAGAAACCGTCGCCGCTGTTCATTATGTGCCCCACGCGATTTGCGATGTCGAGTGCCTGGGGAATCATACCCGGCGACATAAGTCCTATGAAGTCGGCCTCAATCTGGAAGTCGAGGTCATCGGCGTGCGGGTTGTTGCGCCAGTTGCCCGACTCGGGAGGCATGATGCCCTGGCGGATATTGTAGCGTCCGGCCTGGTTTGCGTGGGCCAGGTGGTATGGCGCGTATGCGAACCGCATGCCCAGCTGCTCTGACGTAGCGTCCAGGCCCAGCTGTTCGAAGGCTTCTGCAAACGTGAGGTCGTTGTATACGTCGTCAAAAAGGCCCGGCTTGCGGTCCCACCAGTACTTGACATACCCTTCGCCCCAGCTGATGGGCTGGTTGTCGGGAATCAGGGTGCCGGTGAACTTGAATTCGGTGGGGGCGCCGTACACCACCCCGATGGTCTGGCCTGCCCAGCCGCCGCGGATCTTGTCCATAAGCGCCTCGCGGGACAGGGTTACGCTCTGCGGGGCCTCGGGAGCGCCGCAACCTGCCAGCAACAGCAGCAAAAGGGCCAGTATGCTACTTCGCTTCATAAACCTGCAGTTCAGTTATCGATATGAATGCCGATACGTCTTTAGTGTACTTGTTCCAGTGGATCAGCACTGCGTCATCGCCAATCACGCGGATGGCGGTGGTGGTAACCTTGGGGAAGGAGAAGATGAATTCTCCGTTGTGCGGCTGAAAGAAGACTTCGTCGCAGTAAGGCCAATCGGGGGTAACGGTGGCCTCAATGGCCTTCCACTCACCGTTCTCGTCAAGATATTCAGGGTGCAGGTTGCTGTACCATCCTCCGAATTCCTCCAGGGGTCCGTAGTGGAACGAGATCATGTCGGTGGTTATGGGCGATTCCCAGCGGTAGCCGAAAAAGTCCTGCTTGGGGGCGTTGGACTTGCTGCCCAGTGAATAGAATGCCGCACCGGGGCCGCCTACGATGCCGTCGTTAATAACATCTACTGTATAAGCGCGGTAGGTCTTGGGTATCGTGAGCCAGCAGGAATCGAGGGTCGCAACATCGGTTTCGCGGGTCAGCGCCAGGATTTCTGCGGCTTCGGGGGCCAGATTGCGGCCGCGGTCGGTGGGCAGCGTGAAGGTGCTGGCCGCCACTGGAGCCGGTTTGAAGATGGCCTTGGTGTTGATGGTGTATATCTTCTCTCCGTTCTCTTCGCGTACGCTGCCGCCACGGGCCAGGATAATCTTCTCTGCCAGCACTACCGTGCGCTCTATGATATCCTCGATAGATGCATCGGGCATATCGTAGCGGGTGACGTTGATATAACGGTCGTTGAAAGGTTTTGTCCAGTGCTCAAACGGCATTGCGCGGTCCAGCGGTACGCTTTCCACGCCGTTGATTACGCCCAGCAGGCCGCAAATAGTGGCGGTTTGGTTGTCGCAGTCAAAGCCCAGCGCGCAGCCGATCAGGAGCGTCTTTTCTATATCGCCTTCTCCGTATAGCAGCGCCAGGATGCCCATGGCTCCGTTGAGGTCGGCATTCCAGATGCTCCTGGTGATGTCGGGCTCGTTTACATACAGCTCGTCGGCAATTGCCTTGCGGGCGGCGTGCCAGTCGTCGGGATTCTTCTGCCAGAGGTCCAGGCATTCGTCTATAATGGCGCGGAACCGGTCCTCTTTTGGAAGATACTCCTTGGCGTGACGCACCAGGGTGGGGATGTCGTTCTCAAAGAAGGCTTCGGAATACATTGCACCGTACACCACGGTAGGGGATACTGCCCAGTCGTCGGAGGTGATCCGGGCTGCCCAGTCGGAGATGCCGGCTGCATAGGCGGGCATTCCGGGAGCGGTGTAGGCCCAGATCTCGTTAATCAGCTGGGGATCGATCTGGAACCAGTGGGGGTTGTATTCCTTCTTGCCGGTATATGGCGGTGTGAAACCGTAGTGCATAAGGCCAAGGGCTGCACGGTTCGCCAGCCATACGCGGTCGCGGATGTGGTACATCCATCCCTCTTTTACCTGTTCGTAGGTGATGTCGATGCCATATTTCTCCATCATAAGCAGATAGAGATACTCCACGTCTGTGTCGTCATCGGAGAAAGCCCCGTCCACCGCGGTCATCTTTTTTATCGCCTTGTTGAAAACGAAGGGGCCTTCGCCGGGCTCATCCACGAACTTGTTCTCATATTCGAGACCGTAGATGTTCCCCACCATCTGGCCGATCCAGGCGCCGGCAATCTTCTCCTTGAGTTGGGTTCTGGTAATCTCCTTCTTGCCGGAGTCCGAGCAGGAAGCGGCAAGAAGGCAGATTAAGCAAAGTGTGATTATCTTTTTCATTATTTCTTATCGTATCCGGGGTTCTGTCCTAATTTAGGATTGGCACCGCGTGCCAGTTCCGGTATGGGGAGAAGAACCATATATTGCTGGCCGGCATCCGGTTTTGCCCACCAGGGATCGAGATACTTGCCAAAGCGTATCAAGTCTTCACGTTCCCAACCTTCGATGGCCATTTCGTGGGCTCTCTCGAGGAAGAATTTGTCAAGAGTGCAATCTCCGGCGGTGAAAGGAGCAAGACCTGCGCGCTTGCGGATTTGGGCGAATTCGGGCACTGCTGCAGCTTCACCGGGCTTATTGTCCCGGATAAGGGCCTCTACATACATAAGGACCACGTCGGAATATCTCATTAAAATGAAATCGTTATCCATGCTCACGGTATAGTTAGTCAGGGAACCGTCGCTTTGGTAAGGCCATTTGATGATACGGGCACCATCGGTTTTTGCCAAACCGGCACCGAATTTTTCTTCAGGGATATTGATGTCTTCGAGAAAGAGGTCTTTCATGATGGGGTTCTTGTTTGCATCAACACCATCCTGATATTGCACTTTGTTGCCGTTCAGGTCATAAATCTGGCCGTAAAGCCAGGTGGCACTCTTTCTAAGGTCACCGGACTCATATGTTGCAAGAAAGTCGGGCTGTCCCATAAAGGTGCCGTCCCAGGTACTGCCAATATTCCAGATATCCTTAAGGTTGTCGTTCAGGGTAATTACGTACGGGTAGAAAGCTTCCCTGGTGTAAATACTGCTGTAAGGAATGGCAAAGATGGCCTCTGTGCAGTTCTCATTGTTTACCTTGAAGTTATCTTCATATTTGGCGGTGAGGATATAATTGCCGCTGGTCATGATGGTCTTGCAAATATTTGCAGCCTCTTTCCATTTGGCGGAGCCGGTCCAAACCTCGGCGTTGAGATAAAGCTTTGCGAGAAGGAAATTTGCCATATCCAGGGTAACACGGCCGTAGTTGGCAGAAGAACGCTGTTTGTCAAGAAGGGACATATTATCCTTGATCTCCTTCTCCAGCCAGGAGTACATTTCCTGGCGGGTCTTGGTGTCGGGATAATCTGTCTGTGTCTTGTCGATAGAGAATGGCACCATGCCCCAGCAGTCTACTGCCAGGAAATAGTAGTATGCCCGAAGGATCTTAATCTCTTGAACCGACTTTTTCAGGAATTCGGAATCTCCGGCCCTCTCCAATTCGAATATTGCGTCGTTGCAGGCTGCAATGCCGTCAAAGCAGAAATCCCAGCCTTTGCGTACAAGTTTGTTGGAGGTCGGTATGGCGTGTTTCTGAAGTTCTCCGTATCTGGTTTCTCCCCAGGCGCCGGAGTTGGATTTAGGTACCGCAACTTCATTGGAAAGCTGCATGATCAAGGTCCACATACTCTGTTCGGACCCCCATTTCTGCAGTGCGGTATATGGTCTTGTCGTATAAAGAACCAGATTCTGGTCGTCGCTCAGGAATTCTTCTTTGGACATCTGAGAATAAATCTCTTCGTCGAGGTTCGTGCACGCAGCGCTTGCAAGCACAGCACCCAGGATAGCGAATAATATCTTTTTCATATTCCCAAATAATTAGAAGTTTACTTTTGCACCGAGAGTGAATACCCTTGTTCTAGGGTAATAAGCGAGAGGTTCAATACCGGGAGCAAGGCCACCGAGGGATACCTCAGGATCGACACCCTTGTATCCGGTGATGGTGAGAAGGTTCTGACCGGTCAGATATACAGTGGCACCCTTCAGGAATTCTTTGTTCTTGACGGGTATGGAATATGAAAGCGACACATTGTCAAGTTTTACGAAGGTGGCGTCCTCGAGATAGTAGTCAGAATAAGTAACCTTGCCAACGAATGCCGTGTCGTTCAGCCAGGAAGCCAGGATATTCTTCTGACCGAGCTCGGTAATGTTTTCATACACCGCTCTCATCTGGTTGAAGACCTTGCCTCCGATAGAGCTCCGGAGAGTGGCACTGAGAGAGAAATTGCCATATCTTAAGGCATTGCTCCAGCCCAGCGTGAGAATCGGGTAAGCAGAGCCCAGTTTCACCCAGTCGGATTCGCGGTTTTGTTTTACACGGACAGAACCGCCGCCGTTGAGGCCGTTGTATTCCGGGCCATAGAACGTACCGATACTTTCGCCCTCAATCAGACGCTGGCTGTATGCACCAACCGGGGTGTTGATCCAGCCTACACGGTATTCCTGACCCTGGAACTCTTCATTTGTGAAGCTGATGAGCTTGTTCACGTTCCGGGCAAGTACCATCGAAGTATTCCACTCAAACTTGTCGTTCTTGACGGGAATACCTGCGAGGGTTAACTCTATACCCCGGTTGCTGATGGCTCCTACATTCGCGAAATAGGTGTTGTAGTCATATGGAGGTACGGGTACCTCATAGTTGTACAGCAAGTTGGTTGTCTTGCGATAGTAGTAGTCGATGGATCCGGAAAGCCGCCCTTTGAAGAAAGAGAAGTCCGTACCCACGTTGAATTCGGCTTTCTTCTCCCAGGCAAGGTCGGGGTTGGCGTTGCTTGCAGGAGCGTAGGCGTTTGCCCACTGCCCGTCATAGTAGAAACTGCCCGATGTCTTGACCAGGAAGAGAGACTTGTAACTTTCGAAGTCCTGGTTGCCGGTCACACCGTAGCCGGTTCTGATCTTAAGGTCGTCAAGCCAAGATACCTCTTTGAGGAAATCTTCTTGCGAGATACGCCATCCGAGGCTGATGGCGGGGAAGAGGCCCCACTTGTTGTTTGTGCCGAATTTAGAGGAGCCGTCATATCGCAGCGATAGGGAAGCCAGGTACTTCTCGTCGTAATTGTACATGGCACGGCCGAAGAAAGCGATATATCTGCTGGAGACACGGTAAGACGTCATGCTTGCCTTACCGGCCTTGAGAGCCGAACCGGCTTCCATATTGTTGGTCTTGAAGAAATCGACATCAAAGCCATAGTTGCTCATATATGACTCTGTCTCGCCGAGTTGTTGGAACGCATATCCGCCCAATACCTGGATGGAGTGACGGTCGATTTTCTTGCTGTATTGCACGGTGCTTTCCCACTGGATATCTTCCCAGTTGTGGCCGGAAATCTCGGCGATACCCTTGTTGCCGGTTTCACCGGGATAATAGCGGGTTTTGTAGTCGTGATTCTCGAACCGGCCGTTATTATAGCTGATAAAGTTATCCCATTTTAAGCCGGGAATCGGGAGGACATTGAGTGTGAACCTGCCGTTTACACCGATGCGGTTGGCCTTGGACTTGCTCTGGCGTTCGTTTAACATGGCCACGGGATTGTAATAATCCATACCTTCTATCGTAAAGTATCCGCCGTTGCGGGTGTTGGTTTCGTCGTATACAGGCTCAGTCGGGTTATGGAAGAATGCCTGGCGGAAGATGCCCGAACGGGTCCCTTCATAAACCCTGTGTGCATACATCATATTGAAGTCCATGGTCAGCCAGCCGTTGAGGGCTTCCTGATGGATATTTGTCTTGAATAGATACTTGTCGGCGTCGTTGTTGCGAAGCATACCCTGATTCTGCTCGATATTGATCACGGTACGGTGCGAGAAGTTTAGGGAACCGCCGGCAATCGCGAGACTGTGTTTGTGGCTGATAGGGGTGCGCGTAACCTCTTTGAACCAGTCGGTCTCGGCTCCGTAAAGAGAGGCAGAAGAAGCGGGTTTGTAGTTCTCTATGGTGCTCTTGAACTGTCCTGCAGTCATGGGAACGGCACGGGACAGGAGGGTCTGGACAGATACCTGGCCGTCGTAGTCAACCTGGGTTTTCCCCGCCTTGGCCCTCTTGGTGGTGATGATAATCACGCCGTTGGTGCCACGGGTACCGTAAATGGCTGCTGCAGAACCGTCTTTGAGGACGTCGAAAGTCTCAACCTCCTGGAAGTTGATCGTACTCAAGTCTGCACCTACCACACCGTCTATGATGATGAGCGGGCCTTGTCCGGCACTCAGGGTATTGGTGCCGCGCAGCAAGATCTCGTAAGAGCCGTTAGGGTCACCTCCGTTAGGGTTGGAGATGGTAAGGCCTGCGACCTTGCCCTGCAACATCCCGGATACGTCAGAGAAAGCACCTTTGTCAAGATCATCGCTCCTTATTGAAGCGACGCTGCCGGTAACTTCTTTTTTCGTGGTGGTACCGTAACCGATGACTACCGTTTCATTGAGTGTAAAGGCCTTTGAGGGGGTCATGGCGATTTTGACGGGAGCCATCTTATCTGCAGCCACAAACGAATAATCGTCATATCCCATGCAGGAAGCCACAACGCTGGTGCCCGGTTTGGCTTTCAGGGAGAAATTGCCGTCAATGTCGGTGGTAGTATAATCATTTCCGGCCATAAGGACCACTCCGGGGAGCGGGTCGTTGTTCTCATCGCAAATCTGCCCCGTCACGGTCACATTCTGTGCAAATGCAGACCATGCCAGTAACAGAAGTGTGGTTAAAGAAAGGATGATTCTTTTCATGGAGTAAAGTCTTTACATACCTGCCTTGACAACACAGGCCAGGCCGGCTACGAACAGGACAAACATAAGGGCCAGCAGCCAGTAAACCTTCTTGGGTGCGCCCTTGAATTCCTTCCAGATGAATACGCCCCAGATTGCGGCAATCATGGGTGCGCCCTGGCCGAGAGCGTATGATACGGCTGCGCCGGCGGTACCTGCGCAGATGTAGTTAAGGGATGTACCAAGCGCCCAGATGCAGCCGCCCAGGATACCCACCAGGTGGGTCTTGAAATTGCCTGCGAAATACTGCTTGTAGGTGACGGGTTCGCCCACGAAGGGTTTCTTCATCACGATGGTGTTCACGATAAAGTTGCTCAGGAACACGCCCAGCGCAAATATTACCATTGCGGTGTAGGGGGTCATCTTGCCCGCTGCGGGAGCGGCAAAGTTGTCGAGGTCCACGCCGTTGTAAACCAGTGCGGAGAAGAACGACATGATGATACCTGCCAGCAGGGCGAGGATGATGCCCTTGCGGTTCTGCTTGGCGTCGCGTTCTTCAGAAGAGACTTTGCCCGAGGCGATGCCGTTGCAGATGATGGCCAGCACTACCAGCGCCACGCCTATCCAGAGAAGGGTGGTGTTCTGGCCTGCGGTGGGGTGGAGCAGCAGGTTGTTGAGCACGCCCATTACTAGCGCTATGCCCACGCCCAGCGGGAAAGCCACTGCCATGCCTGCCAGCGAAACAGAGGCAGAGAGCAGGATGTTTGATACGTTGAATATCACGGCGCCCAGAACTACCCAGCCGATGCTGGTCCAGCTGACCTGTGCGAGATCCTGCATGAACGGGCGGCCCTGACTGCCGATGCTGCCGGCGGTAAAGGCGAGAATCAGCGAGAAGATGACCATGCCTATTACATAGTCCCAATAGAAGAGTTCGTATCTCCAGCTCTTGGCGGCAAGTTTCTGGGTGTTGCCCCATGAGCCCCAGCAGAGCATTGTAACAAAACAGAAAATGACTGCAAGTGTGTAACTGCCAACGATGTACATAGTAGTATATTTTTAATTGTTATTATTCAAGTTCTTTACGGAAAGGTATGGAGGGCTGCGCACCCATTCTGGTAACGGAAATGGCAGCTGCCTTGCTGGCAAAGCCGACGGCTTTCTCCAGCGGCTGACCCTCCGAGAGGGCAACCAGCAGCGAACCGTTGTAGGTGTCGCCGGCCCCGGTAGTGTCCATAGCTTTCACCTTCATTGTGGGCACTACGCTGCTGCCGGAGGGGGTCCTTACATAGGAACCTTTGCTGCCGAGGGTGATGACGACGTTCTCCACCCCCTTGGCCATCAGGCATTCCGCCGCACGGTCCAGGTCTGCGTCATCCTGTATGTCGATGCCTGTAAGCTGGCGGCATTCAGTCTTGTTGGGGGTAATCAGGTAGAGTCCCTTGAGCAGGGTATCGCTCAGCGGAGCTGCCGGAGCGGGATTGATGATAACCTTCTTGCCATATTTTTTGCCTTTGGCTGCGGCGTATTCGATTACCGGCATCGGGATCTCGAGCTGCATAAGGATGTAATCGGCTTCGCGGAAAAGGCTGTCCGCCGCATCAATGTCGGCTGTGGAGAGGGATGAATTGGCGCCGGGGGCAACCACGATGCAGTTTTCTCCGTCGGCGGCCACGCTGATAAGCGCCACGCCGCTGGGAGCTGCCTTGTCTGTGCGGATATGGGAGATGTCCATATGCTCCTTTTTGTAGTTCTCCAGCGTCTGGCGGCCGAACATATCGTCACCTACGCAGGCGATGAAAGCTACGTCGCCACCAAGGCGCGCAGCGGCCACGGCCTGGTTGGCACCCTTGCCGCCTGCAGCTATCATGAAGTTGTCACCCAGAATGGTCTCTCCCGGTTCGGGAATGTGGTCTGTCTTTACGACAAGGTCGGTGTTTGAACTGCCGATGATAAGAATTTTGCTCATAGTATTATTTTTTATCTTTTTCTGATTCTTTGTTATTTTTGCGCAATCGTTTGAGCAAAGCTTTACGCAAATGTACAAAAAAATGCTTAACTTTACAAGCGCAAAGTGCAATGGAAGGTAAAAGCAACATATTCACAATAGCGTCCAAGACCGGTTATTCGGTCTCTACCGTGTCGCGTGTCCTCACCGGACAGGCGGAGAAATTCCGTATCAGCAAAAAGGCGATAGACCTGATTTCCGAGACCGCCCGTCAGGTCAATTACCAGCCTGACCTGGTGGCACAGACACTTCGTACAAAGCAATCCCGTACCATCGGACTGCTGGTGCCGGGCATCGATAACCCCTTCTTTGCAACATTGTCAGGAAGTATCATCAACCTGCTGGCTGCCCGCGGCTACCATACCTTACTGGCCGATTCTAGAGAGTCAGAGCGGGAAGAGGAGCAGGCGCTGCAGATGTTCAAGGGGCGCAAAGTGGATGGCATAATCGCCGTTCCGGTGGCAACAAGGGCAGACAATCTGGAGCAGATTGGCCGCGATATTCCGGTGGTGCTAATTGACAGACATTTCAAAAAGACGACACTGCCCTATGTTTGCACCGACAATTATGCCGGGGCCAGAATGGCGACAGAGTTCTTGCTGAAGAGGGGATATAAGAGCATATTGGCCATACAAGGGGTGACGACCTCTATGCCTAACCAGGAGCGCTTACGCGGTTTTACAGAGGCGATGGAGGGGAAACCGATTCAATACGCGATTGCCGGAGATGCGTTTTCCGTGGAGAACGGTCACGACCAGGTGATCAAGGCTTTCTGCAATGGCGGGCGACCTTATGATGCTATATTTGCCTTTAGCGCCACCATTCTGCTGGGAACAATAGATGCACTCAGGGAACTGGACCTCAAGGCAGGAAAAGATGTGGGGGTAATATCGTTTGACAACAACGGTTTCCTGGATTTCCTGGATCCTGCAGTGACACGTGTGGAACAGCCCCTCAGGGAGGCATCTGAACTGGCAGTAGCTACTTTGTTTGAAATCATAAAGGCCCGTAGGGACGGACTCAGGGACCCTGACCTCATCCAGAAGTTGATACCGCCCACCCTTACCGTCCGCTCCAGCTGTTAGTCCCGTGCATTACCGGGCGCGACAGCAAGTGCTAATCGTGGATGCCTGCCGGCTTGCGTGTCAGGATTTCTACGAAGTGCTCCCGGATGGCGGCCGCCTGCTCCGGGGTCACGGCAAGATACCGTTGCCGACCAGAGGAATCGGATGTAAAGTTGGCGATGCCGTCCTCCCCGACAGAAATCTTTCCCGGTTCCGACACGGTGAACCAGTCACCGCCCTCCACCGCATACAGCACGGCTGTCAAATCCCAGCACGGACGGTCGTGAGGCATCGGGCAGTATGCCAGATAACCTTCGCGCATCGGGTGGGGGATGCCCCAGTCCAGGTCATTCTCGATGCTCTCACCAGGATAGCATATTGCGATGCCCACCTCAAACGGCGACGTCACGATTTCAGTTGGCCAGTTTTCAAAGATGTTGCGGCTGGCATCCAGATCCCCCAGAAGATTGAATTCTGCGTTCGGGGCAAAGAAGCAGCCACCCATGGTGGTGAGCGAAACAACCTTCTTCGCAACCAGCTCAGGCTCGCTTTCCAGCAGGGCGCCGAGGTTGCCAAGGAACCCGACCGATATGATTTTCACCGACTTGTCGGGTACCTCGGAAAGGATTCTGCGGTAGAGTGACAGGGCGTCGGGCAGGGTGTCGCAGCGCTCAATTATGCGTCGGAAAACCGGCTGGCCGGCATCGTCTTTCATCCCCGAGATAACTTCGGCGAAATTCACGCCCCCCTTCTCTGCCGGGTCGCCGCCATAGCGTACCCCGATTGGAACCTGTTGCCCGTAGAAGGTGTTCATAATGTCGACAAACTCTGCAGGCGCGCTCCCCTCCTTGTTGATCATAACAGCCAGCAGGTTGATTCTGCCATCCTCTACATATTTGTAGAGCATGTCCAGCGCCATGGCATCGTCTATGTCATTGCCCATATCGGTCTCAAAGATGACGTTCACAGGCATCTCGGCCGGCTGTTTCCTGGCGCAGGAGATGCTGACAAGCACTGCGGCTGTCGCGCATACGGCGGAAATAAACTTCTTAGTGTATGTCATCGATTACAACAAACTGTCTATAACGGGCTTAACCGTTTTGTTCATTATCTTGAGGGCCTCGCTTCCGGGGTGGCAGCCGTCATAAGAGAGGGGGAAGCTGCCGTCTTCGGGATTGACGAAGATGGAGTAATAGTCTATGAACGGGATTTGATTGGCCTGGCAGTATTCCTGGAGCAGGGCGTTGATTTCCCGGATATGCGAAGTGATGGTTACGCCCTCCTTGCCGGGTGACCAGGTGCTGCCACGCCACTTGAAATAGTTGCAGGGGAAAACAGCACCGATAACCACCCTTATATCCGCCGCGAGGGCCATTTCGGCCATTGCCGCGATATTATCCACGACTTCACTGCTCTCGACATACCGGCCGTCATTCTCCGCCACGTCGTTGGTGCCGCACATTATGTGCACCACATAGGGATTATTGTCCACCACGTCCTTTTTGAAGCGGTCCCGGATGGTGGCTGAGGTCTGTCCGCTGATGCCCATGTTAAGATAATTTCCAGTGTTGAAGAAGTCGGTTTCATTATTTCCCCACACCTCGGTAATGGAATCACCAATTAACACTGCATCATATTTCCGTTCGTCAATCTTGAGAGTTTTGGTGCAGCCGACAGTGGTCATACTGACCATCATCAAGGCAGAAATGAATTGCAATAGGTAGTCGTGCATATATTTCATATTTCACAATTGTTTCCAGGTTATTTTTGCCCGCACGCAATCGCTGCCGTCGGCGGCCTTGACTGCGAACAGCGTGATGTCGTCGTCGCAGTCCTTGTAATAGACGTCGACTGTCTCGCCATAGAGCACCTCCTTCACATATATGATTTCCAGACGAGATATTTTCCTGTCGTAAATCTTCTCGATGGGATAGGCGTCCAGCATCCACTGCAGATACTGCATACTGTTTGTGTGGCCGTTGAAGTCTATGTCGCTGTAAGAAACCTTAACCGTGTGCCTGGGGGTATTCTGGTCGGGTTCCGGCACAGTAAGCCGTCCCGGCAATGATGCCGGCACCTTCACTCCGGTTGCACAGTCAGCTATTGCATTATCGACAGATATGTTCATCGGGCGCCTGGTCTCAAGGTCGATGATGGCCCATTCGCTGGTGGCGCAGCCGATGATTTCTCCGGTCTGACCGTGGATTTCGAAGTTACGGGTCGTGAGCAGGCTGCCGACCTTCTCCACCCAGGTGCTGATGCTCAGAGTCTCGTCTTCTGAGGGCATCTTGCTCATCTCGACAGCGAACTTAAGCAGCACCCAGCTGATGCCGCCGTTGTCAATCAGTTTGAAGGCTCCGAAATTGCGGTCGGCGGCGGCTTTGCCGGCGATGTTGAGCAGCATCATCTCCAGTGACACAGCGCGGAAGTGGCGCTTGCCGTCCAAATCCTGCGGCATCACCTGGTAGGTGTATGTATTTATCTTGGAATCGTTCATAACGAATGCAAATTTATATCTTTGCAGTGTATTTCAAGCCAAATGAAAGAGATAATCTCCAAGCTGGACAATCTGGACGCTGCGGCCGCCGAGTTTCTGGAAACGGTGGGCGAGAACCGTTTGATAGCTTTTTACGGCAACCTTGGGGCGGGCAAGACCACCTTTATCAAGGCGCTTTGCGACAGGCTTGGGGTGGACGACAATGTATGCAGTCCAACCTTCACCATTGTGAATGAATACCGCGCCGCCGATGGCGACAGCGTTTTCCATTTCGACTTTTACCGCATCGATTCGCTCCGCGAGGCGCAGGACCTGGGGCTGGATGAGTATTTCTACAGCGGATGTTTCTGCTTTATGGAATGGCCTGAGAAGATTGCTGAACTGCTGCCGGAAGAGACCGTTGAGGTGCACATTGAGCCTTTGGACGAGTCCACAAGAAAGATATCGGTATGTTTGTAGGTCTTATCTCTGATACCCACGGCACTTTTGCAGAGGATGTCCGGCGGTTCCTTGAGCCGGTGGACGTCATCTGGCATGCCGGAGACTTTGGCGGTATCGCCTGTGCCGATGCCATTGCGGCCTTCAAACCGCTGATTGGTGTCTACGGCAATTGTGACGGTGGCGACGTGCGGCTGTCATATCCTCTTACACAGGTCTTTATGGCAGAAGAGGTGAGGGTGGCGATGACCCATATAGGCGGCTTCCCCGGACGCTACGACTGGGAGGCGTTCAACCTGATAACACACAACAAACCCCGCATATTTGTGTGCGGGCACTCCCATATCCTGCGCGTGATGGGCGACAAGAAGTTCGATATGATGGTGTTCAACCCCGGCTCGTGCGGCTTCCAGGGGATTCACGCCGTCCGCACCGCGTTGCGTTTCCATATAGACGGCAGCGACATCCACGATATGGAGGTAGGGGAGTGGAAGCGTACAGAAGCCTGCTCATAAAGATATGGAACTGTTTTTTTCAAGAGAGATTGCCTTGGGCGTTCGTGAACTGGACCGGCAGGAGTCGGGCCATTGCATAAAGGTGCTCCGCCACCGCGAGGGCGATACCATTCATGTGATTGACGGCTGCGGCAACCTCTACGAATGCCGGATAGTCTCCGCCGATTCCTCTGCCACCCTGTTCGATGTGGTTAACGTGATTGAGGGCTACGGATCGCACCCCTATACCCTGACGATGGCCGTGGCGCCCCCGAAAAACATCGACCGGTTCGAGTGGTTCTGCGAGAAGGCCACCGAGATAGGGGTCGACACAATTGTGCCGCTGGTGGGTGATTATTCAGAGCGCAAGGTGTTCAAGGGCGACCGTTGCGAGAGAATCATAATCTCTGCGGCAAAGCAGTCGCACAAAGGGGCGGTGCCTGCGCTGGAGCCCCTGACAGCGGTGCGCGAACTGCTCGTGCGCGATTTCGACCCCGGCACCCGCAAACTGATCTGCTACTGCGGAGAATGTGAAGGCAAGATCTCCGTCCAAAAGGCCCTTGGCAACGCTTCCGCCAGATATGTCATAATGATTGGCCCCGAAGGGGACTTTTCCCGCGAAGAGATTGCCCTGGCCATGGAGCATGGCTGGACCCCCGTCTCCCTGGGTGACTCCCGCCTCCGTATAGAAACCGCCGCGTTGACAGCCACCGCAGCGGTTTATCTAAGTTCTCTTTGATATCCGGTACAATACAAATCTTTTTCTTAACTTAGCACATTATGAAAAAGATAGTTGTCACAATCGCAATTGCGCTCCTGTGCCTGGCGGGTACGGGATGCGTACGTACTACTGTTGTCAATAATCATTACGACGGTATGGAGAATCCTGTTATAGAAACCATTATGGCCCGCAGGTCGGTGCGCCACTATACCGACAAGGCCGTGTCGCGCGAGCTGCTGCAGCAGATAGCTGAGTGCGGCGTTAACGCTCCCAACGCCATGAACCACCAGCAGTGGGAGGTCCGCATCATAGACAGTCAGGAGTATTTTGACGGCCTGACACAAGCCATAAAAGAGAAGTCACCGTTCCCTATGGGCGACGACGACCCCAAGTTCCGCAATTGCCTGCGCAATGCCACCGCCGCAATTGCCGTGGCTTGTCCCGACGATGAGTCGGGTATGTGCTTGATCAATGTAGGGCTGCTGTGCGAGAATGTCTGCCTCGCGGCCAAGTCGCTCGGTCTCGGCTCGGTGGTGATGGCCGGTCCGGTGATGATGATGAATAGCATCCCCGAGGCAAAGCCGTTCCTGGACAAATTAAACTTCAGCGAAGGCTATAAGCTGCGCGTAATAGTGGGCCTCGGCTACCCCGACGAAGATCCGGAAGCCAAACCCCGCGACCTCGGTAAGATAAAGTTTGTGGATTAGGCGGGTTACTCTACCACCTCGCAGAGGAGGGTGGCGGGGGTGCTGTCTTTTACCAGAACGGTGACGTATTCGCCGATGTGGTGGCCGGCGGCGGGGAAGACGCATGCCTTGTTCTGGGAGGTGCGGCCCATAAGGTCGTTCTGCGAGCGTTTGGAGAAACTCTCTGCCAGCACCTCAAAGCAGCGACCCACATCGCGCCGGTTGCTCTCAGCGGAGAGTTTGTTCTGCAGGGCGATGATCCGCTCCAGCCGCTCTGTCTTGACCTCGGGCGGGACGTCGTCGGGATAGTGGCGGGCGGCCAGGGTGCCCGGGCGTTCTGAATACTGGAACATGAACGCCGCATCAAACTTGACCTGGCGGAACAGGTCCAGTGTATCTTCAAAATCGGCCTCGGTCTCGCCGCAGAAGCCTGCGATTACATCGGTGGTTATTGAGCAATCCGGCATTATCTCGCGGATGCGGGCAACCCTCTCCAGATACCATTCGCGGGTGTGGCGGCGGCGCATCTTCTCCAGCATGGCGTTGCTGCCGGACTGCACCGGAAGATGGATGTGCTTGCAGATGTTGGGATAGGCCGCCATGGTGAGCAGCACCTCGTCTTTCATGTCCTTGGGGTGGGAGGTGGAGAAGCGGACCCGTAGAAGCGGAGAGATTTCCGCCACCTTGGCCAGCAGCCGGGCAAACCCGGTTTCCCCATAGCTGTAAGAATCTACGTTCTGCCCCAGCAGCACCACCTCGCGGTAGCCTGCCTCGAACAGTTCGCGGGCCTCCCTGAGTATGCTTTCGGGGTCGCGGCTCCGCTCTGCTCCGCGGGTGTAGGGCACCACGCAGTAAGAGCATACGTTGTTGCAGCCGCGCATTATGGAGATGAATGCACTCACGCCGTTAGGGTCCATCCTTACCGGTGAGATGTCTCCGTAAGTCTCTTCGTGAGAGAGCAAGGTGTTTATCTGTTTCTCTCCGGAGGCGCCCAGTATGCCGACAAGCCGCGGCAGGTCGCGGTAGGCGTCGGGGCCCGCCACCAGATCCACTACCGGATTCTCCAGGAGTTTGTCCTTGAGCCGTTCCGCCATACAGCCCAGAACCCCCACCAGAAGGTGCGGATTGCGCTTTTTCTGCTGACGGTAGTATTCAAGACGGCCCAATATGCGCTGCTCCGCATTGTCGCGGATGGCGCAGGTGTTTATCAACACGAGCGCAGCGTCTTCTGGCTTTTGGCACAGAGTGAATCCCGCCTTCTGCAATATGGAAAGCACCACTTCGCTGTCGTTGACATTCATCTGACAGCCATAGGTCTCTATAAACAGGTGGGGGGCAGCGGAATCTATAAGTGGCCGTACGGAACGATAATTGATATTACTCATCTTGCAAAAATTACACCGCAAAGTTAGTTTTTTTATTACCTTTGTAGAAGAATGAAGAGGTTTTTCAAAATATCGGCGATAGTTTTCGCAATCGCGTTCGCCACTGTGGCCTGCAAGCCGCTGAGCGAGCAGATTGAGATAAACAAATGCGAACTTGCAAGCCTGGATAACGTCCATCTGGGCGCGGGCCAGCTGTCGCTTGGAACAAACCTCAAACTGGAGGCCGACAACTCCTCATGCCGTGACATAACGCTGCAAAAACTCTCCGCCCGGATATATTCCAAGGGGGGCAAGGAGGTGGCCCAGGTGATCTTTGACGGCAAGAAGGGGGAGGATAAGCCCACCCTGCACCGCCGCAGCAGCGAAGAGGTGGAAATCCCTCTGGAGATAACCTTTGACAACCCTCTTTCTGCGCTGAGCCTTGCCGCGATGACGCTTGTTGACTATGGCGAGAAGGGTTATACGGTGAGCTACGATTGCACCATCGGCGCCGGATGCTTCAGGAAGCAATTCAGCGGCACCAAAGTGCCGATTGAAGATTTTGTAAAGATGCTGGAAAAATGAAAAAAGCGATACTGATACTGATTGCCGTTTTTGCATTTGCCCTTTACGGCTATGCACAGAACGATATTGCCGTTGAGGTGGACTCTACCTATGCCAACCGTGCAGCCGTGGATTCTACCCTTGCCGGCAAAGATATCTTCCAGATGCTCAAAAGCGGGCGCGGCTCCTTCTCCCGCGAAGGGAAGATAGTGATAGACCAGACCCCCGCGGTAGCCAGTGCCATGTCGCGCCACATCGCTAACAACGCCCACAAGCGGTCTACGGGTTATCGCATCCGCATCTTTTTTGACAACAAGCAAACCGCCCGCAATCAGTCGGAGCGGGTCGCCAGCACCTTCAAGGCCCAGCACCCCGGCATTAACGTTTACAGGGAGTATGAAAACCCTTATTTCAAGGTTACCGTGGGCGACTTCCGCTCAAAAGAGGAGGCCCGCCGGTTCATGAACTCCATAAAGGGTACCTACCCTTCCTGCTTTATCGTACGTGAAAGAATTAACTTCCCAATGATGTAAGATGGCAAAGCAGGGTTTGACACAGGAAATGAGGCAGACCCAGCGTCTGTCGCCGCTTCAGATTCAGACAATCAAGCTTCTGGAGCTGCCCACGTTAGAGTTGCAACGTCGCGTCCAGCAGGAACTGGAGGAGAATCCGGTTCTGGACGAGGCGACTGAGGAGGAGAACAACCCTGAAGAGGAGGCTCCCAAGAACGTCTCCTTGACTGAATATGCCGGCAGCGATCCGACGCCCTCTTACAAGTTGTATGTTAACAATCAGGGCAAGGACGAGAAGCCACAGTACAATACCTTCTCCGTGAAGGAGAGCCTGCAGCAGAATCTGGAAAACCAGCTGGGTTATTGCAGGCTGGACGAGCGCAGCTATCAGATAGCCCTATTCATGATAGGCATGCTTGAAGAGGACGGTTATCTGCGCCGCGACCTGGAGAGTCTCTGCGACGATATCTCTTTCAAACTGAACATCGAGACCAACGTAGAGGAACTGGAAGGAATCCTGAAGGTGATACAGAGCTTTGAGCCTGCCGGGGTTGGCGCCCGGGACCTCAGGGAGTGCCTGTTGCTGCAGTTGGATGTGGACAACCCCACCCCCAGCCAGATGAACGCCCGCCGCATAGTGAGCGACTGCTTTGATGCCCTGGCAAAGAAGCACTACCCCAAGATTACCCAGAAGCTTGGCATAGACGAGCAGCAGCTCAAGGATGCCATAGAGGAGATAGTCCGCCTGAACCCGAAACCGGGAGGCCAGATAGACGACACCTATTCCGACCAGGCACAGCAGATTGTGCCCGACTTCATACTCGAGCTCAAAGACGGGGTCCCAGTGATTACGATGCCCCGGTTCAACATACCCGAGCTGCGGGTGAACAAGAACTATGCGGAGCTGCTTATGCAGGCCGCAACCAAGTCTTCCCGCCAGGAGAAAGAGGCGGTGTCGTTTGTAAAATCCAAACTCAACTCTGCAAAGTGGTTTGTGGAGGCGCTCAAGCAGCGGCAGAAAACGCTGCAGAACACCATGAACGCCATTGTCGCTTTCCAGTACGACTTCTTTATAGATGGCGACGAGACAAAGCTCAAACCGATGGTGCTCAAGAATATAGCCGACAGCACCGGCCTGGACATCTCCACCATTTCCCGCGTGGTAAACTGCAAGTATGTGCAGACCCACTTTGGCATCTATCCCCTCAAGTACTTCTTCTCTGAAGGTCTTGTTACCAAGTCGGGCGAGGAGGCCTCTACCCGCGAGATAAAGGCCATCCTGACGGAGAGCATCAAATCTGAAGACAAGCACAAACCGATGACAGATGAGCAGCTTGTGGACCTGCTCTCTTCAAAGGGGTATAACGTTGCCCGCCGTACCGTTGCAAAGTACCGCGACCAGCTTAACATACCCATCGCCCGACTGCGCAAGGAGATCTAACCCCGCCGCTTCCGGTAGTTTTCTTCGCTGAAACTGAAATACTTGTTCCGGGCCACGATTATGTGGTCCAGAAGCGATATGTCCAGCAGTGCAGCGGCGTTGCGCAGGGCGACCGTCTGGGTGCGGTCGTTCTCTCCCGGCTCGGGGTTGCCGCTGGGGTGGTTGTGAATCAGGATGATGCTGGAGGCGAGTGTATCCACCGCCCGCTTCACCACCATCCGCACGTCGAACGTTGTGGATGAGATTCCGCCGCTGCTTAGGCGCTCCTTTAAAATCACCTTGTTTGCGCGGTTCAGGAAGATACCCCAGCACTCCTCATGGCTGAGGTTTGCAATCCGGGGTGCAATCAGATCCACGGCGCTGCTGGCGTCGGTAATGACCAGTTCGGAGTCGCGGCCCGCGGCCATACTCCGCCGCCCCGCCTCAAAGGCGGCCATCAAGGTCAACGCCTTTGCCGTCCCGATTCCCTTGACCCGTGTGAAGTTGTTTAATGAATAGTTTGATAATCCGCGGATAGTACTGCCTGCTCCGTCGAGCAGCTTCCGGGCAAGGTCCACCGCGCTAGAATTGCTGCTGCCGGTGTGAATCAGCACCGCCAGCAGTTCGGCGTCGGTGAGGGCGTTTGCTCCCCTTTCGAGCATCTTTTCACGCGGTCGTTCTTCTCTTCTCCAATCTTTGATGCTAGTGTAGGCCATAGTGATATAAAACAAAAACTCCCCGAATATGGGGAGTTTTTGGGTATCTCTTGAGACAAAAATCTCAAATTATGCCATTTTGTTGATGTGGAGTGCGATACCGCTTTTCAAATTCGCAGCTTTGTTTTTATGAATGATGTTGGTTTTTGCAAGTTTGTCAATCATTGCAAATACCTTGGGTGCGAGCTGCTCTGCTGCTGCCTTGTCTGTAGTGTTGCGGATAGCCTTGATGGCGTTCCTTGTGGTGCGTGCATAATACTTATTATGCAATCTGCGTTTCTCGCTTTGACGGAAGCGCTTGTCTGCTGATGCGTGATTTGCCATTACTTTAATATTTTATTAATAAGTAGTGGGTAGGAGAATCGAACTCCTCTTCCAAGAATGAAAATCTTGTGTCCTACCGATAGACGAACCCACCGAAGTGCCCCCAAATTTGGGAGTGCAAAGGTATGTAAAAAATGTTTTAAAGCAAATTTAATTTATCTCTTCTGCCGGAATATTGTTCCAGTCAAAGGAATAAAGTACTGCTTCTACCTGACGCATATAGTTCCGCTTGTCGTATCTGGGGGCATAAACAAAGCCGTCCAGTGTTATAACATATTGATTGTCCGGGGTCAGGAAAGAGTGCGATACAAAGGGGCCTCCCATAAAATCGTTATATGCCTCCCAGAGTCCGCGGAGCTCTGCGATGCTCCGGCCATTATAATCAAGTGTCCTGTAGCCGGGGAAGATATCGGGATTGAGAATCATGTAGCTTCCCTCGGTGGTGCAGGGAATCTGCTCTTTGGTTATCTCGTTGCGCTTTGCAGCCAGGGCCTCGTCGGTAAAGTCAGCCTCGCCGGTATAGGGATATTTCCAAATAAGGATGCCCTGGATTGTGTATGCCGGCTCATAGGATATCCACATGAAGTTGTCGGCAGTCTTCTTGATTGTGAATCCCTTGGGGAAGCAGGGGCTTCCGCCGAACATATCGTTCACCGGCTTGCGGAGCTCCGCGTTCTCAAAACTGTTGATGTTGCTGATAATGCGGTTGCGCTCTGTCCGCTCCAGGAGGGCGAGAATCTTGTTCCCCTGCTTTGCCACCACCTCTGCAGCACGCAGACCGTCGGGAGCGTCAATCTGGATTACCAGCTGGGGCGAAGCCCACACATCTGTCCATGTCACAAACCGGGGCTTCTCAATCTTCTTGTCGGTGTTTATTATGATGATGTTGCGGTGCACCTGGAATACCTTGTTAAAGGCCTGCTGGGGCACGTTGAACAGGTCGTACATTGGCTCGACCTGGGGCAGATAGGGCACTTCTGCCGCAAGCAGGGCACGGATGGTGCTGCCCGGTTCCGATTCCCACTCCACCTTGGAGCATACTACTGCCACCTCACCGGCCTTTCCGCTGATGGTGGGGAGTATCTTCTCATTCTCTTTGCCCTTGCATCCGGCCAGTACAGCCACCGCCAGGGCCATGTATAATATAATCCGTTTAATCATATAGGTATTGTTAGAAAAGACTTCTGATATCGTTTCCAAACGCCAGCACCATCAGCGCCACCAGCAGGATCATTCCAATGGTCTGCGCCACCTCCAGGAACTTGTCGCTGGGCTTGCGCCCGGTGAGTATCTCCACAAAGATAAACAGGATGTGTCCGCCGTCCAGACCGGGGATGGGGATGATATTGAGCACTGCGAGCATTATTGAGAGCATCGCGGTGAGCGACCATACCCGCTGCCAGTCCCAGGTGCCGGGGAATATGCGTCCGATGGTGATAAAGCTGCCCACCGACTTGTATGCCTTGGTCTTGGGGGAGAAAATCAGCCCAAGGTCTTTTACATAGCTCCCGATATAGTTGCAGGCCTTGCGGATGCCTGCCGGGATGGCCGGGAAGAATTTGTATTTGTTCCGGGTGATGTGGAAGAACTTGGTAAGGTCGCTCTGCAGCATCACCTGCACCATACCGGTGGTGTCCACCTGCAGACCAATCTGCTGCCTCTGCCCGGCACGGCTGACATCCACCATGATGGAATCACCCTTGTGTGCACGCAGGGCCTCCTGGATGTCGGGCACCAGGGACATCTCCTCTCCGTTAACGGCAACCACGCGGTCGCCGGGCTGCAACCCGCTCTCCTTGTTTATGGAGTTCTCCATAAAGCCGGCCACCTCAAAAGGATATGCCAGCGAAAACATTCCGGGCGAGCTAAGCATCTGCGGCAGGAAAGATTCGTCGATATTGATGGATACGGTATCCTGGCCGCGCAGCACCAGCGCCTCCTTTGCCCTGGAGTGCACGAGCTCCACCTGCAGCTGTGAGAAATCTTCCACCTCGCGCCCGTCAAAACTCAGGATTTTGTCGCCGTTGCGGAAACCCATCTCGCGGGAGAGGTCGTTGACGGCGATGCCGTACACAGCATCTTCGTTGCGGAGATACTCCTCACCCCAGTGATGGAGGATGGCGGCATAGAGCACTATTGCTAGTATGAAGTTGAACAGCACACCGCCAAACATAATCAGGAACCGCTGCCATGCCGGCTTGGTGCGCAGTTCCCAGGGCTGCGGCTCTTTGCTCAGATCGTCGGCCTTTTTGGTCTCATCCACCATTCCGCCAATGGCGCAGTAGCCGCCCAGCGGAACCCAGCCGATGCCGTATTCGGTATTGTCGGGATACTTGCGCCAGTCATCATCGCTCAGCACGCTCAGGTCGCTGTCGGCAGGGAGAGGCTTGTCGTTCTTCGAGAAAAACTTTGTGTGCAGCTTGCCGTTGAACCATTTGCAGCGGAACAGCGAGAATTTGGGATTGAAGAACATGTAGAACTGCTCCACCCTGGTCTTGAAAAGTTTGGCGAATGTGTAGTGGCCAAACTCATGCACCAGCACCAGAATGGAGAGTGCAAATATCACCTGTATTATCTTGACAAAAACAATCATCTTAAATTCAATTATTAATCAGTCATTTGTGCGGCCAGCTCAAGTGCGCGGGCGTGGGTGGCAAAGATGTCGTCCAGAGAGGGTTTTGCCACGAACTCGGTACGGAACATCGCCACCGAAATAATCTCCGGAATGGCAGAGAACGGGATTTTGCCTTGCAAAAATGCGGCCACCGCCACCTCGTTGGCGGCGTTCATGGCGCAGGCGGCGTTGCCACCGCGGTCCAGAGCCCTGCGGGCAATATCCAGGCATGGGAAACGGTTGGTGTCAGGAGCCAGGAATGTGAGCTGCGCCAGTTTGGGGAAACTGATGCGGCTGGCATTGAGCTCGAGCCGCTCCGGGTAACCCAGCGCATACTGTATTGGGACGCGCATGTCGGGCACGCTCAACTGCGCAATCACCGCTCCGTCGCGATACTGCACCATGGAATGGATTATGGATTCCGGGTGCACCACCACCTCTATGCGCTCCGCAGGCATGTCGAACAGCCAGCGGGCCTCAATCATCTCCAAACCCTTGTTCATCAGGCTTGCAGAATCTATCGTGACCTTTGCACCCATGTTCCAGCGGGGGTGTTTCAGCGCCGCCTCCGGGGTCATCTGCGCAATCTCTTCTTTGGTCTTATGCAGGAATGGGCCGCCTGAGCAGGTGAGCAGCAGTTTCTCCACATCGCGGCCGCTGTTGCCCTGCAGGCACTGGAAAATGGCGGAGTGCTCGCTGTCCACGGGGACTATACGGGCACCATACTGCGCAGCCATAGCCATAACCAGGGCTCCGGCCGCAACCAGGGTCTCTTTGTTTGCAAGGGCCACTGTCTTGCCCGCCTTTATTGCGGCCACGGCGCTCCGCAATCCGGCAAATCCCACTATTGCCGCAACCACTATGTCGATGGTGCTGTCCGATACTATGTCGCACACAGAATCCATCCCGGCGAAGACCTTGATATCCTCCTTGTCGAGGGTGGCGAATACCTCCTTGTATTTGCTTTCGTCACAGATCACAACGCTGTTAGGCTGAAACTTGCGGGCTTGCTCAATAAGAAGGGCACTGTTGCTGTTGGCTGTGAGCAGTTCCACTTGGAAGAGGTCGGGGTGCTGCGAAATAACATCCAGAGTCTGGCACCCTATGGAGCCGGTGGAACCAAGAATCGCGATATGCTTTTTGCCGTCGTTTTGCATATTAAAAGCTGATAAATTTTGCGGGGTCGATTGCCTCTCCGGCGTGCCAGAGCTCAAGGTGGAGGTGATTGCCGGTGGAGAGCCTGCCGGTATTGCCCACAGTAGCGATGGGGGTGCCGACCTTGACCTTGTCGCCCACCTTCTTGAGCAGGCGGTCATTGTGTTTGTAAATCGATATCAGGTCATAACCGTGCTGGATGGTCATCACGTAGCCGTAATCATCGGTCCAGTCGGCGCTCACCACCGTGCCGTCCAGAATGCTGTAAACGGGAGTGTTCTCCTCCGCTGCGATATCTATGTAGAGATGGTTAATTGCCTTGTTGAAGTTCTCCGTGACCATGCCCTTCACTGGGGTAAAGAACTTGAGTCCGTTCAAATCTGCGAAAGGTCCGTTTTCTGGGCTTATCATAGCCGCTTCCTTCTCCACGAGCCCTCTCAGCACAGAGTCCTGGTGGGCGTACATGGTGGCGTATATGTCAACCTCGCCCTCGTCGTTGCGCAGGGTCTCGATGCTGTCCATGTCTATGGGTTCGCGCCCGCTCATCACACGCTGGATATTGCCCACCTGGAATGCCCAGAGGGAAATCTGTTTCTCAAGCGAATCGACCAGAAGCCGGTTCTCAAGGGCTGTCTCACGACTCTCCCTGGTAGGGTAGCCCCGGATGGTCTGCCTTAGCGGGGTGAAATCTATCAGGATGTATGTGAGCACCATTATCGCGAGAATCGCCGCCGCCAGAGCTGCAATGGCCCATCCGGTAGTCGCCTTGAAAGAAAGGAGTTTTTTAGTGCCGCCGCTGCCGCTCACCGAAAAATCGTAGCTATTTCTATTTTTGGGCATAATGCATTAAATTTGCGGACGATGAACAGAATAATCGGTATCGATTTCGGGCGCAAACGAACCGGGTTGGCGGTAAGCGACCCGCTGATGGTGTTTGCAACGGCTCTGGACACGGTCCATTCTGCAAATATAATAGATTATCTTCAAAAATACTCGCAGACAGAGACCATTGTCCGCTTTGTGGTGGGCTACCCGATTAACCTGAACGGAGCCCCCAGCGAGGCGGCCCGGGACGTCGATGCCTTTTTGAATCTGTTGAAGAAAAAGTTCCCTGAAATACCGGTTACTTTGGAAGACGAACGCTTCACCTCCGTGCTGGCCCACAAGGCTATGATAGACGGCGGGATGAAGAAGATGGCCCGGCGCGAGAAGGAGGCTGTGGACAAGATATCGGCCGCCATAATCCTCCAGGCGTGGCTGGACCGTCCGGAAAACGCAAAGATGAAAGAACAATGATATTACCTATTTACCTCTACGGATCGCCTGTGCTGCGTGAACATGCAGCAGATGTCGATCTTTCAAAAGCCGACAAGGCACAGGTGCAGCAATTCTTCAATGATATGCACGAGACAATGCAGCACGCCGACGGCTGCGGTCTGGCCGCGCCCCAGGTGGGTGTCAGCGAGCGGATGCTCATAGTGGACGGCAACGAGCTGGTAGAGAATTATCCGGAGCTGAAGGGATTTGTCCGCAAGATGATCAACCCGGTGGTGGTGGAAAAGAGCGAAGAGATTTCAGAATATTCAGAAGGGTGCCTCTCCATTCCCGGCGTAGATGCCGATATCAAGCGCCCCAAAAGAATCACGGTGCGCTATTTTGATGAGAATCTGGAAGAAAAGGAGGAGACCTTTGACAATTTCGCGGCCCGTATGGTCCAGCACGAACTGGATCACCTGGATGGCGTAATGTTCACCGACAAGGCGGCGCCCATACGCCGCAAGATTATTGCAAAACGGCTGACCAACATCTCCCACGGCCTTGCCAGGACATCATATAAGGCAAAGGTGGAGAAATAGCTCTCTGTAAAGGGGTCTAAAGCAGACCTTCCGGAATCTGGAGCCAGATGCGGCGACGGCGGTTGTCAATCTTGACAATCAGTTCGTCCGGGCAGGGGACCAGCGCGCCACCCTCAATCTCTACGCAGGGGTTTCCGGGGATATCTTCAAAAGCGGTAATCTTGCCAACCTCACGGCCGGATGCATCACATAGGGTATAACCTGTAATGTCTTCGCCATCTTCATCTTCCCCGTCATTAAAGAAAGGCTCCTTGCCCACAATCTCCTCTGCCAGCTCCAGGGAGTCGATATCCACAAATTTGATATAGTATTTGGCCCCTCCTCGAGGGGTGACCTCCTCGATAAAAAAAGGAACCGGCAGTCCATCGAAATCGATGAACACCGGTTCTTTTGCTCTCTGCTCGACGTCAACCTCAGGGGCGCTGACAATAACGCCACCCTCGGTTCCGTACGATTTGAGAATACGCATGCTTTAAGCCTCTGCGGGAGCCTCTTCTGCAGCTTCTTCAGCAGCGGGAGCCTCAGCAGCTTCAGCCTCGGCAGCAGCCTTAGCCTCTTCTGCAGCTTTGCGTGCAGCTTCAGCCTCTTCTGCTTTCTTCTTTGCGATAGCCTCTGCGCGGGCGTCGTTGACCTTAGCCTCAGCCTCCTTAGCGGCTTTGGCAGCGTCACGCTTGCTTGCAGCAACGCCGGATACCTTAGCGGCAACCTTTGCGTCACGCTCTGCTTTCCAGGCATCCCATTTTGCAGCAGCCTGCTCCTCAGTGAGAGCGCCCTTTGCTACACCGCCAGCAAGGTGCTTCTTAAGAAGGATACCTTCATAAGAGAGGATGCGACGGGTGGTCGGAGTGGGCTGAGCACCTACGCCAAGCCAATAGAGTGCGCGCTCGCTGTTTACAACGATGCTTGCAGGGTTGGTGTTGGGATTGTAAGTGCCGAGCTGCTCAATGTAACGACCGTTACGGGGTGCGCGGGAGTCAGCTACCACGATGTGGTAAAATGCGAAATCTTTCTTGCCATGGCGAGCCAGGCGAATCTTTACAGCCATTGTAACTGGTTTTAAAAGTTAATAATATGATTTAACTTCCTCTTCTTCACGAGAAAAGGCCTGCAAAGATAAACCTTTTTGGCGAAACGGCAAATAATTCTGTAATCCCGCCTACTCAGTGCAGACACCTCCGCTTGCAGGACGAGATATTGCTCACTTATTTCCGTTTTTAAAACAGAAATAAAAACGCTAAATTTGCAAATGCCGGATGCGGTTCATTCTCCGTCCGGCAGACATATCAGCGAAAGTGTTTCGCGTTGCCTTTGTATGAAATCTGGTAATTTTTGAGAGAGGCAGCGACAGAAACTCTCCGCTCGACGTTTGTATTGTCGCAAGTCGTATTCAACGACCAGCTTCATATCGTCGAGTGTGGAGTACCGGTCGTATTTCATTCTCAAGGTTTTACCAGAACCCCATACAGTGGAAGCGAATTGGGCTCCACACTTTTGTTTTTGTATATACCCGCCCGGGGCCGGCACAAATGTCTAATAGAGACCAATGAAACAGTATTATGTAACTCCCATGGTGGAGGTTATGCATTTCGATGCAGAGAGTGTAGTAATGAACGGCTCTGGAGTGTCCGGCACTGTACAAGGACCTGGAGCAGAGTATCCCGACTAACCATAAACATGACTTCGCTATGAAATACATCAAATTAATTGTGGCATCAGTACTCTTGGTGTCATTGTCTGCTTGCGTTGCAGACAATCAATCCGACCTGGATATGGAGGGGTACATCAAGACCATCAATGTCGTTGGCCCCGATAAGATAACATTCGAGCAGATAAGCGGAATAGAGCAGACAAAAGCTACATCTGTGGACGACGGCATCGCACTGGTGTTCAACTGGGCGGCTGGTGACACTCTCGGTATCTTTCCCAACAAGGGTGGCCAGGTAGAGTTCCCTATTACGTCCCAGGAGAGTTCTACCAGCGCAACGTTCGACGGAGGTGGCTGGGCACTTAGAAATAATGCATCCTATGCTGCATACTATCCGTTCAACAGATGGAACTGTTTCCAGGATAACAAGACCATCATCATGGATTATTCGGGACAGGTGCAGAACGGCAACGGCAGTTTTGCACATCTCTCGGCATACGATTTCCTGGCATCCGCCAAGACAACACCCGAGAACAACATGGTCACTTTCCAGATGGACAGGCAGGGTTCTATTCTCTACATCGACATCGTAGTACCCGAACCCGCAACCATCACATCTTTGACAATATCGTGCGACGAGGCCATCTTCGTGGAAAAGGCTGCCCTGGATATCTCGGGTAATAATCCCGTGGTTACACCCATAGAGACTAAGGAATCCCTCACTCTGAACTTTGAGAATACTGCCACCACATATCAGAATGAGACGGTGCGAGCCTATATGGCCGTGCAGCCGCTAGACTTCAGCAATAAGACAGTGACTGCCACCCTGAGGACCACCGCCGTAGCCTACACTGCCCCGGTAGTCTCCCGCGTAGTTAACAAGGGCAAAGCAGCCTTCCTTCGCTTCTCAGACAGTTTCACAAGCACAAACCATGAGGCAGTTGACCTCGGCCTGACATCAGGTCTCAAGTGGGCAACCTGCAACGTCGGTGCATCCGCTCCGGAGGAGTATGGTGATTACTTCGCATGGAGTGAGACGGAACCGTATTACAGCAGCCAGAACCCGTTGACTTGGAAGGACGGCAAATCCGCTGGTTACACCTGGGCATCATACAAGTGGTGCAATGGTTCTTACTATACCCAAACCAAGTATTGCACAGATGAGGTCTACGGTACTGTAGATAATAAAACTGTCCTTGACCCCGAAGATGACGTAGCCAGTGTCAATTGGGGAGGCACATGGAGAATGCCTACTGCAGATGATTGGACAGAGTTAAGAACAGAATGCACATGGACCTGGACAACTCAGAACGGCGTAAACGGGCGTTTGGTGACCAGCAAAACTAACGGTAACAGCATATTCCTGCCCGCTGCTGGCTGGCGGCCCGATACCGACCTCGGCGGTGTGGGGGCCCGAGGCTACTACTGGTCTTCTTCTCTCAGTACGGACGACCCATACTACGCGTGGTACGTCGACTTCCATTCGGATGGAATAGACTGGTACAACTACTATGGCCGCTGCTGCGGTAAGTCGGTTCGTGCGGTCTCAGATGAAGGAGTTCGCGTTTCAGTGACAGGTGTTTCGCTCAAGAAGGATAATTTAGACCTTGTTGAGGGTGGAACAGCATCGTTGATTGCAACCGTAACGCCCTCAAATGCGACTCAGCCTAATGTGATATGGTCATCGAGTGATAATACTGTAGCAACTGTGGATTATACTGGTAAGGTTACTGCTGTAGCTGCTGGCTCCGCCACTATAACTGTCACAACCTATGATGGAGGCCTTATGGCTACATGTACAGTCACCGTCGGGCAGGGAGATGTGGCGGGAGAAGATCCGTTCGATATAGGCAGCGATCTAAGTGTGAACGGTACAGCAAACTGTTACGTCGTGCCCAAGGCCGGCGAGTTCAGTTTTGATGCGTCTGTTATGGGTAACGGCCCCGAAGGCTATATCTGGGAAGGAACCGAAGGTACTGATATGCATCTGTGGCCGTATCACAGGGAGGATGTCTACTTCGATACCAACGATGTGCTTCCTTCCCAGGCTTTCGTTATCTGGGACGACAATGAGGTAATTACCAACGTTGTGTACAACGCCGAGACAAAGCGTATCTCCTTTACCGCTACCGGCAACAAGGGTAACGCCCTGATTGGATTGTACGACAAGAATGCTACAGCAGAGACCGTTAAAAACAGCAGGGCATTGGCTTACTGGAGCTGGCATATCTGGTGTACCGACAGCCCCAAGCGCTTTATCCAGTACGATGACAAGGAGGATGATTATGAGATCCTCGACCGCAACCTTGGCGCTACAAGCGCTGATCCTGCCGATGGAGAAGCTACCTATGGCTATTTCTACCAGTTTGGCCGCAAGGACCCTCTCAAGGGATACGACGGTATTGCAGGAGACCAGAAAAAGGCTCAGCAAGAGCTCAAACATTCTGTAAACCACCCGACTTATTTCTACAAACTCAATACAAAGACAACCGAGTGGTTTAACGATAGCAAATCTTCCCTGGCAACCGTGTGTGCAGACCTTTGGGGTAACCCTGCATGGCAGTTCTGTTCTACAGCCAACATCCATCCCTATCAGGCACAGCGCTCTGAACTCCAGAAGACCATCTACGACCCGTGCCCTCCCGGATATATGGTTCCGCCCGAGACTGCCTGGACCGGCATTAACGAGGAGTCGATTGTTCTTTTGGACAACGGTGTGCTGATTCCCACCGCATCAGGTGACAGTTTCTATCCGTTCGCCGGATACATATCTGACTTGACTTCCTGGGAGGATAGCAGTATGGGTTATTACGCATACAACGGATGTACGATTACCAGACGCGAGCATCGTACTGCAAGAGTGTACAGTTCTTACACGGGTCTTCACTCCGAGTGGGACTATGATCATGCGTCCAACCACTATGGCGGATGCAGCCTTAGCGTTCAAATCAATGACGGTGACCCCATTGACTATGATTACCTTATCTTTAACCCAATGTATCAGAGCAACCGCCAGCGTGGCCATAACGTTCGCTGCGTTAAGGAGTTCAACAACTAGTGACTTTTAATGTGATTGAAAAGGAGTAATCTCCAAGTCTTCTGGTAGATGAGAGTGGCCAATGACTTCGTTGGTCACTCTTGTTGTTTTCTATGTCAATTATGTGTATCCGCTGATAATAGGGCAAAAATGTTCGTATATATGCAAAATGGTACCCGACCGGAACAAAAAACCATCATCCGTTGGGGTGATGGTTTTCTTGAGTTTTTTGCGGTCGTACCTTTTCTTGGACTTGTGTACTTGCCGCCGGAATGTGACCTGTTTGCCGTGCGCGAGAATCTCCTCTTCGCGAGAGGCTTTTCTATTCGCAAGAATGAAATCGCTCGCGCTGATTCTTAACCGTTTCCTTTTTTTCGTTCTCATGAGCAGATTTCTATGTGGTTTGTTAAAGGTCTGTTCTCTGCTCGCAATTATCAAGCCGCGGAGGGATAGCAGCTAATGGAACGGTTGAAAAAATTCAACGAATCCTTGCAAATAATAGAATATTGTCTATATTTGCATTGTCATAATGTGCTAAAGATATGAGGGGATGAAAATGACAGAATTACACAGAATCATTTTGCGAAGTGGGTGGATTCCGTTGCCTGATAAGGGGAAGGGGAGCCATGTTAGGTATATCAAAGACGGAAAAGTTTATACAGTCCCGTTTCACAAGGGAAAAGAGATAGGTAATGATTTCGCAAGACGTATCCTCAGAGCAATGGAGATTGAATAAACCATGAAAACAGTTTACATAGTCATCAGCGTAGCGCAGGACGGATTCTATTCAGCCTACTGTAAGGATTATCCTGCCTTGTTCGGAAGCGGGGAGACGCCGTCGGCGGCGATAGAAGAGTTGCGTCAGACGTTAGCCCTTACCAAAGAAGAGGGAAAAGAGGCGGCTGCCTTTTATCCGGATTGGCTCGATGGAGAATATGAGTTTGTCACTTGTTGGAACGTGCCAGACTTAATGTCATATTATGCAGGAATCATTACGCCGACTGCTCTTGGCCGCCTGGCAAACATTCATCCAAAACAAGTATGGGCATATATGCATGGCATGTCACGCCCCCGCAAGGCCCAAATCGTCAAAATGGAAACCGCCCTGCATAAACTTGGACAGGAACTCATAAACACTACGTTCTTGTAGCTCCAAGCCGCTTTAGCGGCCGGCGCTCTGTGCCGCAGGGGTCTTATGGGATCACCGGGAAACCCATGTGTTTAACCTAACGGTGTCGATAACGTCCCGGAAATCCGGACGTTATTGTCAAAAAAGGCCTTCAACGCGCATAACCTCCTAATTTTAGGGACGTTATCGACACGGTGGCTCCCTGTCCTACGGAAAGGGGGTTGGGGGAAAGGTAGATATAGGTGCCGTGGTACCCGACGAAAAAAGCCAGTCGTGCGACTGGCTTTTCGTCGGGTGCCTGGTGGGACTCGAACCCACGACATTCAGAACCACAATCTGACGCTCTAACCAACTGAACTACAGGCACCGTGTTATGTGGAGCGCAAAGGTAAACATTTTTTTCAAAATCCAACATTTTTTGGCTAAATTTGCCGTCCATTCGTCAAAACAAATAATTTTTTAAATGGCACGCGAAATTAAATTCTCTCTGGTGTACAGAGATATGTGGCAGTCTTCGGGCAAATATGTTCCGAGGGTAGATCAGCTTTTGCAGGTGGCTCCCGCTATCATCGATATGGGTTGCTTTGACCGCGTAGAGACCAACGGTGGTGCGTTTGAACAGGTCAATCTGCTTTTTGGTGAAAACCCCAACGTGGCGGTGCGCAAATGGACCGCTCCCTTCAACAAGGTGGGCATCCAGACTCACATGCTGGAGCGCGGCTTGAACGCCCTCCGCATGAATCCCGTCCCTAAGGATGTGCGTGAGCTGATGTACAAGGTCAAGTGCGCCCAGGGGACCAACATTTCGCGCTCTTTCTGCGGCTTGAACGACCACCGCAACCTCCGCCTCTCGGTTGAATATGCCAAGAAGGCGGGTATGATAAGCCAGGTGGCGCTCAGCGTCACTCATTCTCCCATCCACACCGTTGAGTATTACATGGGCGTTGTGGATAAGGTTGTGGAGTATGGCTGCGACGAGATTTGCCTCAAGGATATGGCCGGCATCGGTCGTCCCACCGCGCTAGGCCAGCTGGTTTCCAGCATAAAGAAGAAATATCCCCACATCAAGGTTCAGTATCACGGTCACTGCGGCCCCGGCTTTTCTCCCGCAAGTATGCTGGAGGTGGCGCGTGCCGGCGCTGACTATCTGGACGTTGCAGTGGAGCCGCTCTCATGGGGCAAGGTTCATCCCGACGTGATTACCATCCGCGAGATGATGAAGGCCGACGGCTTTATTGTAAAGGATCTCAATATGGACGCATACATGGAGGTCCGCCGCCTCACCCAGAGCTTCATGGACGATTTCCTTGGCTTCTTCATTGAGCCGACCAATGCCAAGATGAGCTCCCTGCTGGTAGGCTGCGGCCTTCCCGGCGGTATGATGGGCTCCATGATGGCCGACCTCAAGGGCTTCCAGGGCGCAATCAACATGTCGCTCAAGAAGCAGGGCCAGAAAGAGCTCAGCCTCGACGAACTCGCTGTCAAACTGTTCCAGGAGGTTGAATATGTATGGCCCAAGCTCGGTTATCCGCCATTGGTAACCCCGTTCAGCCAGTACACCAAGAACACCGCCCTGCTCAACCTGATGAGCACAGTGAAGGGCGAGCCCCGCTGGAAGAACATCGACCCCGACACATGGAATATGATTCTGGGCAAGGCCGGCAAACTCCCCGGCCCTCTCGCGCCCGAGATTCTTGCACTTGCAAAGGAGAAGGGCTACGAGTTCTACGACGGCGAGCCGCAGGACGCATATCCCGACCAGCTGGATCACTACCGCGCAATGATGAAGGAGCACGGCTGGGACTGCGGTCAGGACGACGAGGAACTCTTCGAGCTGGCTATGCACGAGCGTCAGTACCTCGACTATAAGAGTGGCGTCGCCAAGCAGCGTTTTGAAAAGGATCTGGAGGCAGCCCGCGAGAAGGCTGGCGCCCCGATTATCGTTAAACGCGCTGTGGTTGAAGTTCCCAAGATTGATATCAGCAAGGTTACCGAGGTTTATCCTGAGGCTGTCGCAGTTCAGGCTCCCACCACCGGTCAGGTTGTTTGGCAGTACGATGTTGCCGACACATCCACCGCTCCCAACGTGGGTGAGAAGGTTAAAGAGGGTGATATCATCTGCCGCGTGCAGGCATACTACGGCCTGGAGGAGATCAAGGCTCCCGCTACCGGCAAGTATGTAGCTGTATATCCCGCACAGGGCGCCAATGTCAAGAAGAACGAGATTCTGGCGTTCATCAATCCGGAGAAATAATCTTAAGCAGATATGTAAATCAGAGGGCGGTCCGTGGTGGCCGCTCTTTTTTTACGGGTAATATATCAGAAAGCCCGCAACGCCCGCCAGCGCGATTATCAGAATCGGGCTCAGCCTGGTGAAAAAAGCAACTGCAAATGCCGCTGCAAACAGTATCCAGCTTATGTGGTCGGGAAATGTCGCAGGGTTTACAAGTACCAGTGTGGCGGCGCCAAGCAGGCCTATTACCAGCGGTTTGAAACTTTTGAGCACCTCGCTGAAAACGGCGTTCTGTTTCAGTCGGCCATACAATCGGCATATCCAGTAGGTTATCAGAAACGACGGCAGCACCACCGCGCTGGTGGCCAGGAATGAACCGGCGATGCATGCGGCCTGCGAATAACCCATCGCCTCAATCACGCTGTAGCCGATATAGGTGGCGCTGTTGATGCCAATGGGCCCGGGCGTCATCTGCGAGATGGCCACAATATCTGTGAAGGCCTCGGCGCTTATCCAACCGTGCACAGTCACCACCTGATGCTGAATCAGCGTCAGCATGGCGTAACCGCCGCCGATGGTAAACATCCCGATGAAGAAGAAGGTGTAAAAGAGTTCCAGGAATATCATTGCCGGCCCTCCCTGTATTTGGCTATGGCCGCGGCAATTACTCCCACTACCAATATTATATATATGGGCGATATCTTGAGGAATGCAATCAGGAGCATTGTGGCGATGGCGAGTATGCCATATACCCAGTTCCACTTCTGGCGGAGCGCCATCTTTATGGTGGGCACGGCAATCAGGGCCACCACCGCAGGGCGGATCCCTTTGAATATGGCCTCAACCACGGCATTGTCTTTAAATTCTGTGAATACCATCGCGATGGCAAGGATGATGATAAACGGCGGGAGCACGCTCCCAAGCGTGGCGACTATACTCCCCTTGGTCCCCATTAGCCGGTAACCGATGAATATGGCGGTGTTCACCGCCATCAGTCCGGGCAGTGTCTGCGAAATGGCCAGAATGTCCATAAACTCATCATCGGTCATCCACTTGCGTTTCACCACCAGAATGTCCCGTACCACAGACACCATCGCCATGCCGCCGCCGATGGTGAATGCGCTCACTTTTACAAAGGTCCAGAACAGGTTCCAGTAGCTTCTCATAAGCATTATCAAGAGAGATTGCGAAATTAATTAAAAAAGATTTGGAAGGAAAGAAAAGATGTGTATCTTTGCAGTCCCTTTCGAAAGGAGGGGGTAAGTTCATTGAATTATTGGAAGACAAAAGTACAAGCAAGTATTTTTATTGTAGCATAC
>JAGABI010000067.1 GCA_017614715.1 Bacteroidales bacterium
ATTATTCGTTAAAAATTATGCTTGACGCATTTTGAATTTCGGATTCTTCTTGCAAATAACATACAAGCGGCCTTTACGCTTAACGATCTTGCAATCGTCACTACGCTTTTTGATGGAAGTCTTAACTTTCATTGTGTTTGAGTTTTAATGTTATTTATATCTGAAGGAAATTCTTCCTTTGGTCAAATCATACGGAGACATCTCTACTTTAACCTTGTCACCAGGCAATATCTTGATGTAGTGCATGCGCATCTTGCCCGAAATGTGGGCGATTATCACGTGGCCGTTGTCGAGCTCTACGCGGAACATAGCGTTTGACAGCGCCTCTATGATTGTTCCATCTTTCTCTATTGCTGACTGTTTTGGCATAAATACTTGTTATCCGTTGATTTTGGTTATTATTTATTATTCTCTATAAAGTCAAAGGTGGTCAATCGCTCGGCAGCGCCTTTGCGCACCACTACTGTCATCTCAAAGTGAGCCGACTTCTTGCGGTCTGCAGTGTAAACACCCCAGCCGTCATCGTCAAGATATACATCTTTCACACCCTGATTGATCATGGGCTCTATGCATATTACAGAACCTTCGGGGAGTTTTACCCCATGTCCGCGGCGCCCGTAGTTGGGCACCTCGGGGCTCTCGTGCATATTGCGCCCGATGCCGTGACCCACAAGTTCCCGGACCACCGAATAACCGCGCTCTTCGCAATAGCTCTGAACGGCAAATCCGATGTCTCCGGTGCGTGAGCCCGCCCTGGCGGCCTCAATACCTTTGAACAGGGAGGCTTTAGTAGTATCCAGAAGTGCCTGGTCAGCCGCACTAAGCTCTCCACAGCCAAATGTATAGGCCGAGTCTCCGTAATATCCCTTGTAAACTGTGCCGCAGTCAACCGAAACTATGTCGCCCTCTTTGAGCTCGTAGTCAGAAGGAAAACCGTGCACCACATACTCGTTGACCGAGATGCAGAGGGAGTACGGATATCCGCCATAACCCAAGAAGCCGGGCTGCGCACCGTTGTCGCGGATAAACTCCGCTGCCAGTGCGTCAAGATCCTTGGTCTTGACCCCGGGCGCGATGCTGCGGCCCACCTCGGCGAGCGTACGGGAGACGATAAGTGCGTTCTCCCTGAGCAGCGCTATTTCTTCTTCGGTTCTGACTTTGATCATAATTCTACCTTACGTACCTTATAAGAATGTTACATTCCAGAACGACCCTGGAGACGGCCAGTCTTCATAAGTCCGTCGTAGTGACGCATAAGCAGGTGGCTCTCGATATGCTGGAGGGTATCCAGGATAACGCCCACGAGAATCAGCAGTGAGGTGCCGCCGTAGAAGTGTGCGAACTGGTTGTTGACCCCAAGCAGCTGGGCAAATGCAGGCAGGATAGCCACAAGTGCCAGGAAAATGGAACCGGGAAGCGTAATGCGTGACATAATGGTGTCAAGATAATCGGCTGTCTTCTTACCGGGCTTTACGCCGGGGATGAAACCACCGTTCTTCTTGAGATCTTCTGCCATGTTGGTGGGGTTGATGGTCACCGCTGTGTAGAAGTAGGTGAAGATGATCACCATCAGGGCGAAGATGAAGTTATACCAGAATCCTACGGAATTATTGAGCACAGCCGCAAGACCCTTGGTCACGTTGAAGCGGGTAAACAGCAGGGGGATCAGCATCATGGCCTGTGCAAAGATGATGGGCATAACGCCTGCCGCATTCACCTTCAAGGGGATGTTGTTCTTGACGCCGCCGTACATCTTGCCGCCGACTACGCGCTTAGCATACTGTACGGGCACCTTGCGGACAGCCTGTACCAGAGCGATGGTAGCAACGAACACGAAGAAGAGTACCACGAGTTCAACGATGAACATCAGGATACCGCCGGTGGTGTTGGTGAACTTCTCCATAAGCTCCAGGTAGAGAGCCTGAGGGAGACGGGCCACGATACCGATCATAATGATCAGGGAGATACCGTTGCCCACGCCGCGGTCGGTGATGCGCTCGCCCAGCCACATTACAAACATGGAACCGCCCAGCAGGATGAGGGTAGCCAGGAAGGCGTACCAGCCGCTGCCCATCTGCACCAGGAACGCGCTGGCGGGAAGCTGTGCGCGCATGTTGGCGATGTAAGCGGGACCCTGGATGGCGAGAATCACGATTGTAAGATATCTGGTATACTGGTTCATTTTTCTGCGGCCGCTCTCACCCTCGCGCTGCAGGCGCTGGAAGAACGGGAACATCACACCCAGAAGCTGGATGACGATGGACGCAGAAATGTACGGCATAACGCCCAGTGCAAACACCGAGGCGTTGCCGAAAGCACCACCCGAGAACATGTTCATAAGGCCGAGCAGGCCCTCGGATGATTGACGCTGGAGGTTGGAGAGCTGGGAAGCGTCGATACCGGGAATCACGATGTAGCAGCCCAGTCGATAGACAGCTATCAGCGCGATGGTATAGAGAATCCTCTTGCGCAGCTCCTCAATCTTCCAGATATTCTTTAATGTCTGAGTAAAACTTGCCATAGTCTTTAAAGAACTGTTGTTGTACCCTCTTTAGCCTCAATCTTGGCAATAGCACTCTTGCTGAATGCGTGGGCGGTGACATCCAACTTTGCAGTCAGTTCACCGTTGCCCAGCACCTTCACCAGGTCGGTGGGACGAACCAGCCCTGCTACTACCATATCGTCGATGGTGATGGTAGCGGAACCGATCTTCTCGCTGAGAGCCTGGAGAGCCGATACGTTGACTACTGCATATTCTACTCGTGTAGGGTTCTTGAATCCGTATTTGGGAAGACGACGCTGGATAGGCATCTGACCACCTTCGAATCCGATTTTGTGAGAATAACCGCTACGGGCCTGGGCGCCTTTGTTACCACGGGTGGCTGTTCCGCCATGTCCCGAACCTTCGCCGCGGCCGATACGTTTGTCCTTCTTGGTAGAACCTTCTGCCGGTTTAAGATTGCTTAATTTCATTATTGTCTTCTCCCTATTTTACTTCTTCAACTTTTACAAGATGACGAACCTTTTCAATCATGCCAGCGGTTACGGGGGTGAGCTCGACCTCTACAGTCTGGTGCATCCTGTGAATGCCCAGGCACTGCATGTTGGCCTGCTGACGCTTGGTTGCACTGGCGGTACTTTTAATTTGGGTAATTTTTACTTTTGCCATGGTTTGGATCTCCTTAACCGTTAAATACCCTTTCCATAGGAATGCCGCGCAGACCTGCTACAGTGTAGGCGTCGCGCATCTCGCAGAGAGCGGCAACAGTGGCCTTCACCAGGTTGTGAGGGTTGGATGAACCTTTACTTTTTGCAATGACATCATGAACGCCTACTGCCTCGAATACGGCACGCATCGCACCACCGGCCTTTACACCGGTACCGGGAGCTGCGGGTTTCATGAATACGCGGGCACCGCCAAATTTGGCTTCCTGCTCGTGAGGGATAGTCTTCTTGCTCAGAGGGATCTTAACCAGATTCTTCTTAGCATCTTCGATACCCTTGGATATAGCTGTCGTTACCTCGTTGGCTTTTCCAAGACCATAGCCTACGACACCGTTCTCATCGCCTACAACGACGATGGCTGCAAAGCTGAAGTGACGACCACCCTTGGTGACCTTGGTCACTCTCTGAACCGCTACCAGTCTGTCCTTAAGTTCCAGATCGACGGTTTTAACCTTCTTAGTATTGATATCTGCCATAGCGCTTAGAATTTAAGACCACCCTCGCGGGCAGCGTCTGCCAAACTTTTAACTCTTCCGTGATAGAGATAGCCTCCGCGGTCGAAAGAGACCGTGCTGATGCCTTTCTCAAGAGCGCGCTGCGCGATGCAGCCACCCACAACCTTAGCGGCCTCGATGCCGGACTTGCCCTTGCACTGCTCTGCGAGAGCCTTCTCGAGCGAAGATGCCGATGCGAGAGTGATGCCCTTGGTGTCGTCTACCACCTGAACATAAATCTGCTTATTGCTTCTGAACACTACCATACGGGGGCGCTCGGGAGTGCCGTTAACCACTTTACGGATGCGGTAGTGAACTCTTTGTCTTCTTTCTTGTTTAGTCATCATAATTCATTCCTCCTGTTATTTAGCGGCAGCAGACTTGCCGGCTTTGCGACGCAGCTGTTCTCCGACGAACTTGATACCCTTGCCCTTATAAGGTTCGGGCTTGCGGAACGAACGTACCTTGTGAGCAACCTGACCCAGCAATTGCTTATCGCAACTTTTGAGAATCAAAACCGGGTTTGCACCCTTCTTAACAGCCTCAGCCTCGGCCTTGACCTCCTTGGGAAGCTGGAACTGGATATCGTGGGAATAACCAAGGCTGAAAGTAAGCATCTGGCCCTGAACGTCAACACGATAACCAACACCCACCAATTCCTGTTTGATGGTAAACATCTCGTGGCAACCAGTCACCATGTTAGCGATCAGTGCGCGGTAGAGACCGTGCATGGAGCGGTGGCGGGGCTGGTCTGTCGGACGAGAGAGAGTAATTTCATTTCCCTCTACCTTGACTTCGATGTCGGGATCCACTTTCTGGGACATCTCGCCGTGAGGGCCTTTAACCTTAACCACGTTGTCCTTTGTAACCTCAACGGTTACGCCGGCGGGAAGGTGTACAGGTAATTTTCCTATTCGTGACATTATTGTAAGATTTTAATTAATAAACATAGCAGAGAACTTCACCGCCTACGTTCATATCCTTAGCCTCTTTGTCGGTAACAACACCTTTGGAGGTGGAAATGATGGCGATACCCATTCCGTTAAGTACCCTCGGCATATCGTCGGCGCCGGTGTAACGGCGAAGACCGGGACGGCTTACGCGGATAATCTTCTTGATAGCGGCCTTCTTGGTCTGGGGATGATACTTGAGAGCGATCTTGATGGTGTTAGAAGGGGTGCCTTCAACAACCTTGTACGCGAGAACGTAACCCTTCTCGTGTAATACGCGAACGATCTCGCATTTGAGCTTGGAAGAGGGGATCTCCACAGTCTTGTGGCCCGCTGCATAAGCATTGCGAATTCTCGTCAGCAAATCTGCAATTGGATCAGTCATGTCTTTTCTTTTTTTCAGAACCGCGACGCCCTATTAAATATATTGGTGGGCGCCCGATATCCTAATTGTTAATTATTATTGAATTCTATCGGTTTACCAACTTGCTTTCTTCACTCCCGGGATGAGGCCTTTGGAAGCCATCTCGCGGAACTGAATACGGCTGATACCAAACTGGCGCATATATCCTTTCGGACGGCCGGTAAGAGAACAACGGTTATGCATGCGGCAAGGGCAGGAGTTCTTCGGCAGTTTGTCGAGAGCAGCCCAGTCGCCGGCAGCCTTGAGGGCTGCACGTTTCTCTGCATATTTGGCAACTAATTTCGCGCGCTTTACCTCGCGGGCTTTCATTGATTCTTTTGCCATACTCTGTTATTTCTTGATGTTTTTAAACGGTAATCCAAATTCTTTGAGGAGAGCGTAAGCCTCTTCGTCGGTGTTGGCAGTGGTAACGAAAGTGATTTCGAGACCCATTACCTTGACAATCTTGTCGATGTCAATCTCCGGGAAGATGATCTGCTCCTTGACGCCGAGGGTATAGTTGCCACGACCGTCAAAGTTCTCTGCGATACCCTTGAAGTCACGGATACGGGGCAGGGAAACTGCGATGAGCCTCTCGAGGAACTCATACATCTTGTTGCCACGGAGGGTAACCTTGGCGCCGATGGGCATTCCACGACGGAGCTTGAAGTTGGAGATATCTTTACGGGATACAGTCTGAACTGCTTTCTGACCAGTGATAGCGGTGAGCTCCTGCTGAGCAACCTCAACCAGCTTGCGGTCCTGGGTAGCCTGGCCGACACCCTCGTTGAGAGTGATCTTGACAAGCTTGGGAACCTGCATTACGGTGGTGTAAGAGAACTGCTTCATCAGATTAGCAACAATCTCTTCGCGATATTTCTTCTGCATGGAAGGGACGTACCCGTTTGCCTTGGGAGTCTCTGCTGCAGGTTTAGCGGCTTTCTTGGGTGCAGCCTTTGCTGCCTTTGCTTCAGTTGCCATTATTTAATCTCCTCTCCTGATTTTTTAGCATAGCGTACAAGTTTGCCGTTCTTGCCAGCGCGGCGACCGATTCTGGTGGGACCGCCCTTGACGGGATCGACAACCTGAAGATTTGAAATGTGTATGCCAGCTTCCTGTTTAATAATACCACCCTGAGGGTGCTGTGCATTGGGTTTGGTGTGTTTGCTTACCATATTGATACCTTCCACGATAGCGCGGTCCTTATCTTTGAGGACCTCAAGCACCTGACCGGTTTTGCCCTTGTCGTTGCCGGCGTTTACGTAAACCGTATCACCTTTTTTAATATGTAACTTTTTCATAATCGCGCCTAATTAGATTACCTCGGGGGCAAGTGAAACGATTTTCATATAATTCTCACGCAACTCACGGGCAACGGGGCCGAAGATACGGGTACCTACAACCTCACCTGCTTTTGTGAGCAGAACACAAGCATTGTCGTCGAAACGGATATAAGAACCGTCGGGACGGCGGATTTCCTTCTTTGTACGGACTACGACTGCATTGGAAACGGTACCCTTCTTGGTGTTACCGCCGGGGATAGCGCTCTTTACAGCCACAACAATCTTGTCGCCGACAGTTGCATAACGATGGCGTGTACCACCAAGCACGCGGATGCAGAGAACCTCTTTTGCACCGCTGTTGTCAGCCACTAATAAACGTGTTTCCTGTTGTATCATGATTACTTAACTTTTTCTACGATTTCTACTAATCTCCAGCGTTTGGTCTTGCTAAGGGGACGGGTCTCCATAATGCGAACCTTATCGCCTTCGCTGCACTCGTTCTTATCGTCCTGTGCGACGAACTTGGTGGTTTTATTTACGAACTTGCCGTAAATGGGATGTTTCTCTTTGGTCTTGACAGCAACGACAATAGACTTGTCCATTTTGTTGCTTACCACAATCCCGACTCTTTCTTTACGAAGATTTCTTTCCATAAGTCAAATCTATTATTTGTTTTCTGCCTTCTTTCTCTCTTCGAGAATAGTAATCATACGAGCAATGTCGCGGCGTGACTTAGCGATAACCGAAGTGTTGTCCAGAGGAGAGATCACGTGATTCATCTTTGTTACAGAAAGGTTGTGCTTTTCAGCCTCGATCCTCTCTTCGAGATCCTTGATGGACATCTCGCGAATTTCTTTAGCTTTCATTTCTATTCTCTTTAATTCATTGATTCAACATAATCCCTTCTTACAATGAACTTGCAAGAAACAGGGAGTTTCTGAGCGCCGAGCTCCAGAGCCTCTTTTGCGATCTGTGCAGGAACGCCCTCTGCCTCAAAGATGATGCGGCCGGGAGTGATGGGAGCAACAAAGCCTTCAGGGTTACCTTTACCTTTACCCATACGTACCTCAGCGGGCTTCTTAGTGTAAGGCTTGTCGGGGAACACGCGAATCCACAGATTACCCTCACGTTTCATGTGACGGGCAATTGCCTGACGGGCAGCCTCGATCTGTTGACCGGTGAGCCAGCAGCTTTCCATTGTCTTGAGACCAAATGAACCGAAAGCGAGTTGGTTGCCCCTGCCCGCGTTACCTTTCATACGGCCTTTCTGCTGCCTTCTAAATTTGGTTTTCTTAGGTTGTAACATTGTTTTGTTATTTAAATAATTGCTAATTTCCTGTCTATCAGCCCCTTAATAGCGCTAGTGGCGGAATAAGGGACTGCAAAGGTATACAAATTCTTCAAACCAGCAAACTTTTTTGAAATATTTTTGAAGATTTTCGACCAAATTTTTCTACACTGATTACGCTTAATTTCAGTTCGTTACAAACCTGCATCCCGCCGCGGTTTTGTCAGTTTGCGACAAAATGTGCACGGCAAAACCAGACTATTGTTTTGGGGAGACATTATTGACATTCACCGGCCACGGGGAGGAGCGACAGGGACGGCTATGGGGTATGGCCCTGTGGTCAGTCGGGGGAATTTGTCCCGACCGGCCACCGAAAACGAGAAAAGACCACGTCCATCGACACATTATCGTGGCCGGTGAATGTCGTGGCGGGGTGATAAGATTGAGAGTTGTGGCAGTATGCAGGCAGTTATTCTCGGCGGGGCCGTTGTCAACATGTCGCGAGTGATGCTAGCCGCTGTTGTTCTTTGCGTGCTGAGGCGGGGCGGGCGCGGTTGTCGCCGGCAAGGGTGAGGCGGTATGCGGGCGGTTATCCTCGGCGGAGCGAGGAGGGCCGGCAGTAGAGCCCCCCGCAGCTCCGACGGGAGATAACCGTCTCCTTCCCGGATGGCCCCTTTTCCCGGACATACCTCTTTCCTGACATTCACCGGCCACGGGGATGGGCGACAGGAACGGCTATGGAGTCTATCTCTGTGGTCAGTCGGGGGAATTTGTCCCGACCGGCCACTGATATCGAGGAAAGACCACATCCATCGACACACTATCGTGGCCGGTGATTGTCGTGGCGGAGCGATAAGGTTGAGAGTTGTGGCGCCCGGAGCGGTTTTCATCGGCGGGTCGTCATGATTGATTTGCGGGCGGTTATCCCCGAATGCGTTGCAGTTACCTCCCGGCTGAGCTGCGGGGGGCTCTACTGCCGGCCCTCCTCGCTCAGCCGAGGATAACTGCCGCAACACTCAGCCGATGGCCAAACCATCATTCACCTGCTACTGAAAATTCACGGGTTATCGCCTCCAGGGCATTCTCTCTTGGCATAATTATCTCACCGTGTCGGTTACTTGACTAATCTCTGCAAAATGATTACTTTTGTAGTGTTGCCCGGTGTTTGGGCGACAGGACATATTGAGAATTAGCATTTGCTATTTATTCGGTTGCCCCTGAAACCTAGGAAATTTCAAGTCGCATTACTCGAGTAAGTCAGTAGATGCCTGCGCTTCGCGTGGGCATGACTTATTCTAATGCAGGGCTTCCTAGGGCCTCTAGAGCGTGGATAAGTGATGTCCACGCTTTTTTGGTCTTAGGCGTAACCCTCCTCGAATAAGCAAGTGCCGTAAGAAGCGCAGCTTATGGCCAACAACAGCAATCTTGGCGCCGCGAAGGCTGCCAAGAACGATGAGTTTTATACTCAGTATGCTGATATCCAGAAGGAGGTCAACGCGTACCTGGAGTATAATCCCGACACTTTCCGTGACAAGACGGTTCTATTGCCGTGCGACGACCCCGAGTGGAGCAACTTCACACGGTTCTTTGCCCAGAACTTCGAGCGGCTGGGGCTCAAGCGGCTCATCAGTACCTCGTATGCGGTGGAGAGCAAAAAGTACAAGGACTACGAACCGACTCTCTTTGAGACGGTCAGCCCATTGTTTGACCCCGGAAAGACCCGCATTAAGGGGAAGATCTTCGAACTCACCCGCGACACCAACCAGAACGGGCGCATCGACATCGACGACCTCGAGTGGCACTACTTGGAGGGCGACGGCGACTTTCGCAGCCCGGAAGTATGCAAGTTGCGCGACGAGGCCGATATCATCGTAACGAATCCGCCGTTTAGTTTGTTTCGTGTATTTCTTAACTGGATTGTATCAGCTGGTAAACAATTCCTAATTATTGGGAATATCAATTGCGTAACATATAAAGAAGTGTTCCCTTTAATATAATGACTAATCAAATTTGGACGGGCTTGCGTTTCAATAAACGCGATGGCGGGAAAAACATGACATTTCTGGTGCCAGATAGTTACGAGATGACGGGAACAGAATTGTATATTGATGAGAAGGGACGAAAATATATCAGTGTGGCTGGAACGGGCTGGTTTACTAATCTGGAGCACGGACGACGCCACGAACCGTTACAGCTAATGACAATGAAAGACAATTTGCGATTTAGCCGTCGTAAAGAGATTCGTGAGAAAGGGTATCTTCACTATGAGAATTATGACGCTATAGAAATACCGTTTACGGATGCTATACCATCTGATTATGATGGTGTAATGGGTGTTCCTATCTCGTTTATAGATAAATATTGCCCTGAGCAGTTCAAGATTGTTGGCATGTGTGAAAATCTTGACTTGTATGGTTTAAAGACCCGCATATTTACTTCTGAAGAATGTCGTGCTGCGTACAAAAGTAAATTTGGCAAAACGGGTACCTATGACTTGAATGCTGCCGGGGTAATAAGACTGGAAGATGGACGTTTGGAGAAAGTATATCAAAGAATTCTAATCCAAAAGATATGATAGCAAAACTCATCCAGGACTGGACCATCGGCGACATTTGCAAGGGGTTCCAGTATAACGAATATGAAGGCAAGGGGCTCTATGGCCTGTCCGGTCAACTGACTATTCAGCCGGAGTTCCAGCGCCACTATCTCTATGCCGAGAACGGCGGCAAGAAAGAGGTTGACGTGATCCAGTCGGTGCGCAACGGATATCCCTTGGGTCTCATCTATTTCTCCAAGGTGGGAGAAGACCGCTACGAAGTGCTGGACGGACAGCAGCGCATAACCTCGCTGGGCCGCTTCATCACTGAGAAGTTTGCATGGATAGACGCAGACGGCCGTCCATGGTACTTCTCTTCTCTCGACCCCTCGGAGCAAAAGATGTTTCTGGAAACACCCTTGCTGATATATGTCTGCGAGGGAACTGAGAAAGAGATAAAAGACTGGTTCCGCACCATCAATATCGTTGGTATTCCCCTTAACGCGCAGGAGGTGCTCAACGCCGTTTATTCCGGCCCGTTTGTAACCCACGCCAAAGAAGAGTTCTCCAACTCCAACAATACCAACATCAACAAGTGGAGTTGCTTTATCCCGGGCAGCGCCAAACGACAGGACTATCTGGCAACAGCCCTCGAATGGGTCAGCCGCGGTCATACAGAAGAGTACATGGCGGCCCATCGCTACGACGGCAGCATCCAGGAGATGCGGGCGTACTTCACCTCCGTAATCGATTGGATCACATCGGTATTCGACATTGCACCCGAGAAAGAGATGTGCGGGCTCAAGTGGGGCGAGTTATATGAAAAGTATCACACCAAGGCCTATAACCCAGCCGCAGTCGCTGCCAAGGTGCGTGAACTCTACGAAAACTATTACGTAAAAGAGAAGAAAGGTATCTTCGAATATATCCTCGGCGGATGCCAGGAACCCCGCCTGTTAAATGTCCGCGTCTTTGACGAGCCCACCAAGAAGGCCGTTTACGCCACCCAAACCGCAGCCGCAGAATCCTCCGGCCTCTCGAATTGCCCTTTGTGCGCCGTCGGACACGATGCCAACCGCACCCGTATCTGGAAACTCTCCGAGATGGATGCCGACCACGTTGCCGCCTGGAGCCGCGGCGGCGAAACCACAATCGATAACTGCCAGATGCTCTGCCGTACCCACAACCGGGCAAAGGGCAACCGTTAGGCTACAGCCGGTCTTTGACCTCGTCGAAGACAAGTCCGCAGACCCGGGCTATTTGCCTTGCAGAACTGTTGTAGCGCGACTTGAGCGTACGGGCCAGTTTGAGCCGGCGCACCGTATCCAGCCCAGTCAAGCTCTCTGTACCGAACATCTCCCTGCACAACTCTTTCCGATGCTGCCGCATTTCCTGTATAGGTATCGACAAGTGCGAAACAGTCCCCTCCCGGGACTCAACATCGTCTTCTCTGCTCGAGCACAAGAAATAATTAAAAGCTCTGCACGTTTTGAAAAGTCTTTCCACCACTTCGCTTGCGACATACTCGCCGGGAAAAACCATCTGACCTATCATCCGGGCAATCTGATTTGCATGCCGCCTGCTTTTCAACACCTGTCGTTGTTCTCTCGCAGTCATCTGTTTCGTAGATAGTTCGCCCTCTTGGCCACAAAGCCATTGAGGCGAGCACCACAATCCCGGCCTTTTGAAATATAACGGTCCGCTGGACCATGGATAATCCAGAGCCGTATACATTAAACCTCCCACCGGAGCATTCTTAAGGGTGTAACAGATAGCTGTCTTCAGATAAACATCGTCGGTGATGGCCTGCCGGCTTATCGGAATATCAGCCAGCCTGTTGGACAGATGATGTTCTGTGGCCAAGTACTGTGATGTCCTTCGCAGGTATTCATGCATGAAGCGGGTGCTCTCTTCCAGTGTCCCGTAAATGATGAAATGCACATGAGTATCCATGAGCGTAAAAGCGAGAATCACCACCTCGAAACTCTGGCCAGTGATAAAAATGCGGTTCATCCCGTTGACGAAATCATTTTCATCATAGAACATCACATCCAAGGCATTTCCATCTGTGCAGAAATGCCAGCAGTTACGAACATGGTTTATACGTCCCTTCACAAAGGGAAGGCTTAGCCCTAGATCAGAATCGATCTGCGCAAGCAGCCTCTGACTAATCTTCATCACAATACTCCGCCGCCGCTTATGGCTGCTCACTACAAATGTAGCATTATTGCCCGGCAATCATCAAAAAAAATTCACCGGCCACGAGGAGGAGCGACAGGGACGGCTATGGGGCAACAGCCTGTGGTCAGTCGGGGCAATTTGTCCCGACCGGCCACGAGAATAGGGCAAAGACCCCACCCATCGACACACTATCGTGGCCGGTGAATGTCGTGGTGGGGCGTCAAGATTGAGAGTTGTGGCGCCTGGAGCGGTTTCCATCGGCGGGGCGTCAAGATTGATTTGTGGGGGTTGCGGGCGGTTATCCTCGGCGGAGCGAGGAGGGCCTCCGGCAGAGCCCCCCGCAGCTACGACGGGAGATAACCGCGCTGAGCCGTATGCGTGGCAGCTATGACAAATTAGCGTTCAAAAGATGGTTGGAGGAGATAGAGGCCGGCGTTATGTTCTTCCCGGGCACGCGTAGCAAGCTGACCGATGGGGGACTCTGCGCTGCGACCTACATCAATGATGAGACCTCGCCTCATTGCGGGGAAGGCCGTGAGCATAGGGACATCGCCGTTGCTGTCACCAGCCAACAGCAGTGGATCTGCACCGCCATACGAAGGGGCCATATAAGCCTTGATGCAATCTATCTTACCCTCCTTGTTGGGTTGTTTATATTCAGAGTCGAATTCCGGTACGATTATGTCCCCGGGGACAAAGCGCAGGCCGAACACCCGTTCCGGCTCAATCCCGAATCCCAGGTCAGCATCGCAGGCCAGCACCTCAACAATCATTTCCAAAGATGCTGAGCAGATATATACGTCAATGCCAGCCTCTTCCAGGCATTTATACAGGTCTTTCATTTCCGGGGAGACCCAGATGCCGCGCTGTACGTCTCCAGACCAGCGTCCATCGGGTGAGGTCCAGCGCTCTACGGCAAGAAGCTCTATGCCGAGGTGTTCCGAGATGGCATCGCGGATAAGAGCATCGGCTTCTGCACGGGTAAAACCAGCCAGCAGGCCGGGCTGCCAGAGATACGAAATCCAGCTGCCGTACTGCTCGTCCATCTTCGTGAGAAAGATGTTCATACGGGCGCGGAAGTCCAGATATTCGTCTGATTTTCTGATATCTTCTATGCTTTCCCCGCCATCCAGCCTGGACTTCAGGGTCTCGTACTCGGCCGACATGGCCCGTCCCATCTCTGCGTAGCTAAGTCCCGTGACGCCCATCTGCTCCTCCGGAGAAGGGATGCCGTCAAGGAAATCGTGCGTGGGAGCATCGGCATATCGCAGGTGCTCTATCTGATAGACCCACAGGGCCTGTGATATATCGTGAACAATGGAGGTCTTGTCAAAGTCAAATACAGCATAAGCGTCCTTCCCGGGATTGGCCATCAGATTGTTGAGCGACTCACGTACCTCCGGGGCCCATTTGCCCTCCTGAAGAGCTACCGTCTGCCTGCCATGGCTGCAAGAGGCCACAATCAAGAGAAAAAGAACACCTCTCAGAATTCTTCTCATAACACGGATATTTGAAGCGGCCTCACACACCGCAATTACGGAGAGCTAGAACTCTACCTGCACCCACTTCATGCCGTCTTTGAGGGCTTTCTTGGCCTCGACGGGGATGTCGGTGCAGACATTGTCGGCACCCAGGCTGATGCCCAGGGCAACGTCGTTCATGTTGTCGGAGGGCCAGAGGGTCACCTTGATTCCGTCCAGGTGGGCCTTATCCACAGCCGTGCGGGAGGTACCGGGCATCTTTGCGGCCAGGCGCTTGATGCCAAGTTCTTTAACCTTCGCGATTGCGGCATCGTTGAGTGGTTCGTCCGTGATGAACATAAGGTCGGCGTCGGAATGTTTCAGCTTGACGTAAATGAGCGGACGCTGGTCAAAAGATGTTATTACAAAAGTAGAGCCGGCAGGCTTCACCGACATAATCTTGTTATAGACCTCGTCGCACATCTTGCATACCAGATCCTCGCTATAAAGCGCCGGGTCGGTCTTGAGCTCAAACTCAACATATTCTATATCTCCCTTGCTTTCAATCCATTTGATGAAGTCGTCAAACATCACCAGACGGTTCCCCTTGAGGGTCTTGGCGTTCTTCACCACCTTGGTCTTGCTGGTCTCCACTGCCCCTTTGGCGTTGGTTGTGCGCTCCAGGGTGCTGTCGTGCATCAGCACAAGGTCACCCTCTTTGGTCATCCTGATATCTACCTCAAAGCCGCGGATACCGGCCTTATATGCACCGTTGAAGGCTTGCATGGTGTTCTCGTCAAACTCTGCGCGGCCGCCGCGATGGGCAAATACGCGCACCTGCTGCTGGGCAAAAACACCAAATGACAACATGGTAAGAATGGTTATGGTCAATAGTCTTTTCATAGCTTTTTATATTTTTATAGATTGTTATTTTGATTTCTCCTTTTTTGCACGACGGGCAGCACGGCCGCGGGCTTTGTTCTCTTCCAGCGACTTGTAATAGGGTTCACGGAACTTCTCCGGGATTAATATCTCCGGGCGAGGCTTGCCAAAGAGCCACAGGTACAGGTCGTCAAACTCGCCATAGTTCCACGCCTTGCAGAGCTCTTCCAGATCGGCATCCTCCCCTTCCGGCTCGTAACGCTGCTTGATATCACCTTTCAGGAGTTTTGCCACCCCCTGCCAGAAACCGGCGTTGACCCTTCCAAGATACTTGCGGATAATGTCGTAAGGGGGCATCCCCACCTCGCGGTCTATCAGACGTATCATCATAAGTCCCTGGTTAAGGGTTAGCTGCCGGAACAGCGGCTCAAAGTTGTGGAGCAGTTCGTCCTTGATGCTGGCAAGGTATTTTTCCTGCTGACGCTCGGTATAACCGCGAGCGGCAAACAGACTGTCGGTCTCCCGGATGGTCTGCGCAATGAACAGCGCGTACGGATAAGCCTTGCTGAAGTTGTGCACACGACGGGCGCGGGCACGCCATTGCCGCTTTGTCAGATATGTCTTGGGGTGGATGCGTGCCGGCATGATCTCATCCACATAGATGGTGTCACCCCGCTCGTTAATCTCGTACCTGAGGATGCTCTGCTGGCTGGAATACTCCTGGGCAAATAGCTGTGGAACCGCAGCCAATGCCAGCGTCAGCACCCAGAGGGTGCGCAGGGATATGTACCGTAACCGAGTCATTTCTATTTGAATACAAGCCTGCAAAGGGCAGGTATATCCGCCACAGGTACAACTTCAATGCCACTTTGGGAGAAGGCCCCCTCCTTGTTGAATGAGGAGATGTATATCCGCTTGAAGCCTATCTTCTCCGCCTCCGCTATCCGGCGCTGTATCTGGCTCACCGGACGCAGCTCCCCGCTGAGGCCAATCTCTGCACAGAAGCAGCTCTCCAGCGGAACGCTGATGTCAAAGTTGCTGGCCAGGATTGCCACCGCCACCGCCATGTCGCACGCCGGATCACTTACACGGAGCCCTCCAGCCACGTTCAGGAATACATCTTTGGCAGCCAACTTGAAGCCGGCACGCTTTTCAAGCACCGCCAGCAACATGTTCATGCGGCGGGCGTCAAAACCGTTGGCGTTGCGCTGCGGCATACCATACGCCGCCGTGCTTACCAGCGCCTGAATCTCTATCATGAAGGGGCGCGTGCCATCCATCACCGAGGCGACGGCGATGCCGCTCAGATTGTCCTGATGCATCGGGATGAGTATTTCAGAGGGGTTCAGCACCTCGCGCAGCCCGGCGCCGGTCATCTCGAACACCGCGAGCTCTGCGGTGCTGCCAAAGCGGTTCTTGATGCTGCGCAGCAGGCGATACGCGCCGCGCGTATCCCCTTCAAACTGCAATACCACGTCCACTATATGCTCCAGTACCTTGGGGCCGGCAATGGTCCCGTCTTTTGTGATGTGGCCAATCAGTATTACCGGAGTGCCGCTCTCCTTGGCGTAGCGCAGCAGGCGGGAGGCGCACTCACGCACCTGCGACACACTGCCGGCAGAAGAGTCGAGCGCATCACTGTATATGGTCTGGATGGAGTCCACCACCAGCAGGTCGGGCGCCACCGCAGCCGCCTGCTCCAGGATATTCTCAAGTATTGTCTCAGAGAGGATGCTGCACGAGGAGGCATCGCCCCCAAGGCGCATGGCGCGCATCTTTATCTGGCGCGGACTCTCCTCTCCCGAGACGTAGAGTGTTTTCAAAGATGGACAACCCAGGGGAATCTGCAGGGCCAGGGTAGATTTGCCTATTCCGGGCTCTCCCCCCAGCAAAATCATGGAGCCCTCCACCATGCCTCCGCCCAGCAGGCGGTCAACCTCGTTCAGACCTATGGAGAAGCGGTTTTCAGAGGTGAGGGATATCTCCTCCAGGGTCAGCGGGCGGGCGTCAGATTCGGTAGCCACAAAAGCCCGGCTCCGGGCGCCGGAAGAGGTCTTCTTATCTCTTTTAGGCTCCTCCACCATCGTATTCCACTCACCGCAGGCGGGGCAGCGTCCCATCCACTTGGGACTCTCGTTCCCGCACGAAGTGCAAAACCAGGATGTGTGTTGTTTTGCCATACTACTTCTTCACTACGATGAACCGGTCTTTACCGTTGATGTCCTGAATGACTGCGGCGCCTGTGAAAAGCTCTGCCGTCTCCTGTCCAAAGCGCTCGTTTATCTCAAGCCAGAGGCTGCCGTTATCCTTGAGCAGCCGGTCGGCCCAGAGGGCGATGGCGCGGTAGAACACCAGCGGATCGCTGTCGGGCACGAACAGCGCCCTTTCGGGCTCCCAGTCGAGCACATTTGAGCGCATCGACTCCCGTTCGCTCTCGGCCACATAGGGGGGATTGCTGATAATCAGGTCAAACTTGGGGAGGCCCTGCGGGGGATCCTGCAGCACGTCCGCCTCGAATATAACCGGCCGCGCCCCCTGCAGCTTGACACGCTGCCGGCAGGCGTACCGGAGGGCATCCTCGCTGATATCGCATCCGTAGACGTGCGCCTCGGGGAACTCCGATGCAAAGGCCCAGGCCAGGCACCCGCTCCCGGTGCATATATCCAGTATGTTAAAAGTATCGTCTTCGCTCGCGGCCATCAGGTTGTCGCAGTCCTGGGCGGCGAGTTCGTACATCTGTTCAGTTTCCGGACGGGGGATCAGCACCCCGCTACCTACCCTGATGCGCAGCCCGGCAAACCATGTGTAGCCCAGCACATACTGCATGGGTTCTCCCTCCGAGAGCCTGCGGGCGGCATCGTTAAGCAGCTCTTCCTTTTCCGGATCTACCTGTGTATCGGGTTCGCTAAGGTGCTTGTAATCCGGCACGGAGAGCAACCCGGTGACGGTGCGCACCGCAATGGCGTGCGCCTCCTGCTCCGGATAACGGCCGGTAAGGGCAGCAGTCAGATTGTCTATATGCTGCTTGAGGGTCATTTGCGCAGGGCGTTGTCTATCAATGCGGTAAAGAATTCGGTCATGGTCCGGCCGGAGACTCTCACCATCTTGGGAACCAGGCTCATACGGGTCATGCCCGGGGTGGCGTTGATCTCCAGGAAATATACTCCGTCCTCCGCAGCTATATAATCGATGCGTATCAAACCTGTACCTCCAAGGTGGGAGTAAATGCTCTTGGTGCAGCGGGTAACTTCTGCCGCCAGAGCCTCCGAAATCGGGGCGGGGCATATCTCCTCGCTCTTGCCGTTGTACTTGGCATCGTAGTCGAAATATTCGTTGGTGGTGACAATCTCGGTAATGGGGAGCGCCACAGCCTCTCCGCCATCCATATAAATTGCCTGGGTCAGCTCGCGCCCCGTGATGGCCTTCTCTATCAGTATGGTGTCACCCTCTTCAAAGGCATAGTCTATCGCCGCCGGAATCTGGGATGCCTCCTTCACCTTGGTCACGCCAAAACTGCTGCCGCCGTCGGAGGGCTTCACAAACATGGGGAATCCAAGTTTGGCGACAATACTGGAGGCATCATAGCTCTGGCCGCGGCGCAGAAACACGTCGTCCGCCATCTTCACGCCGGTATCGGCCAGCAGGCGCTTGCATGAGTATTTGTTGAAGGCGATGGTGCAGACAAAAGAGGAACATGTGGTCACCGGAATCCCCATCATCTCAAAATATCCCTGAAGCAGGCCGTTTTCACCGGGGATGCCGTGAATCATTATGCAAGCCACATCAAACCGGATGCCGTTGCAGGAGAAATCCCCCTTGTCCACGGTGCCCAGCACGCTCATGTCATCGCCGTCCCACTCCACCATCTGCCAGCAGTCGGTATTGAAGAGGACCTCAAATACATTATATCTCTCCCTGTCTATCACAGAAGCGGCGTATCTGCCGCTCAATATTGAAATCTGGCGCTCCGAGGATGGACCGCCGTAAATTACTGCTACGTTGCTTTTCATCTGCTAGTCAAAATACTCATCATTCTGAAATCCACCAGATCCGGCATCGGAAGAGAGGTCGCTGCCGCCGCCGGAGCACCCAAAATCAAAACTCCAGCCCGGAGGTGCCACAAACTCCTCTCCGTTCGCTATACCTATGGATTTGTCGGCCATAACCTTCTGCATGAACAAGCCCCAAATGGGGAGCGCAGCATTGGCTCCCTGGCCCAGCGCCCCGCTTTCAAAATGCACCTGGCGGTCCTCACAACCGACCCAGACGCCGGTCGTAAGGCGGGGAACATAGCCTATGAACCAGCCGTCGGAGTTGTCGTTGGTGGTACCCGTCTTGCCGGCGGCGTTCTGGATGCCATATCTCCACTTGAGGCGGCTGCCGGTACCTTCGTTTACCACACCCTGCATCAGGTTCACCATCAGATAGGCGGTCTGCGCGCTGAGTGCCTCCCGCTTGCGGGTAGTAAAACTCTCCAGCAGGTTCCCCTGGCTGTCTTCTATCTTGTCCACGAACATACTGTTCACATATACGCCCCTGGAAGGGTATGTGTTATATGCCGATACCATCTCATATACGGAGATGTCGCAGGAGCCCACGCAGAGCGAATAGACAGGCTCCAAAGGGCTGCTGATGCCCATCTTGCGGCACATTTCAATCATCGCCTCCGGGCCGAACTGCTTCATGAGGAAGGCCGATATATTGTTGGAGGAGTTGGTCAGGCCCCACTTCAAGGTCACCGTACGGCCGATATACTCCTGCCTGTCGGTGCTCCTGGGGGTCCAGATATCGTTCCCTATCACAAAGCTATAAGGGATGTTCACCACCCTGTCGCAGGGGGTGTACCCCTCCTGCATTGCCAGCGTGTAGAGATACGGCTTGATGGTGGATCCCACCTGGCGGCGGCCCTGGCGGACATTGTCATATTTGAAATAGCGGTAGTCGGGACCGCCAACGTATGCCTTCACCTTTCCGGTGTTGGGCTCTACCGCCATCAGGGCGGCGCGAAGGAAAGCCTTGTAATACCGGATAGAGTCATTGGGGGTCATCACCGTATCTATGTAACCCTTCTTGTTCCAGGCGAAGATGGACATCGGCACCGGTACGTCAAAACTCTTGATGATATCCTTCTCCGCAATGCCGGCCTTTTTCATCCCGGTGTAACGGTCGCTCCAGCGGCGCGCCTGCTCCATCGAGTGCTTAATTACGTCTTCCGGAATATCGTTGCTGTACGGGCGGTTGCGCTTGTAGCGCAGCTCACGGTTGAAAGCTGGCTGCAAGTCACTGCTAAGATGCTGGCGGACAGCCTGCTCCGCATACTTCTGCATGCGGCTGTCGATAGTGGTATAGATGCGCAGGCCGTCCTTGTCAAGGTTATATTTGGTCCCGTCGGGCTTGAGGTTCTTGTTGAGCCATCCGAACAGCGGGTCTTCCACCCACGCCACAGAGTCTATCTGATAATCGACATGATTGCGGTAATCGCTCCGTTTGGGCTTGTCGGCGTTCATGGTGCGGCGCAGCATATCGCGCAGGTATGGGGCAAGGCCGGTGTTGTGGTCCTGACGCTGGTAGTTGAGCACTATGTCCAGCTGCTGCAGCGAGTCGCACTCATGTTTGGAGATGTATCCGTAACGCTTCATTCGCGAAAGAATCAGGTTGCGGCGGGCCATGGACTGCTCGTAATTCAGCGCTGGGTTGTAGCGGGTGGGCTTGTTTATCATACCCACCAGGCAGGCGCTCTCCTCAACGGTGAGCTCAGAGGGCTTCTTGTCAAAAAAAGTGCGGGCCGCCGTGTTGATGCCATAGGCGTTGCTGCCAAAGAACACGGCGTTCATATACATTGTGATAATCTCGTTCTTGGTGTAGTTGCGCTCCAGCTTCACGGCCGTGATCCACTCCTTGAACTTGATTATTAACATATTTGACTTGTCGCGGGGGAAAAGGGTCTTTGCAAGCTGCTGGGTGATGGTACTGCCGCCGCCGGAAGAGCTGTTCCGCATGGCCAGCGTCTTTACCGCCACGCGGGCCAGGCCGCGGAAGTCGATGCCGGAGTGCTTGTAAAAGCGGGCGTCCTCCGTGGCCACCGCAGCATCTATCAGCGACTGTGGCAGATCTTCATAGGTTGCAAAGGTGCGATTTTCTATATGATAAGTGCTCAACACCTTGCCGTCGCAGCTCATAAGCACGGTGGCAAGGTTGGACTTGTGGTTTTCCAATTCCTCGAAAGACGGTATCTTGGCAAAAAGCGCGACCAGAAACAACGAGAACCCGATTAAAACAAATGGTGCAATCAGAATAATCCACCACCACTTTATTATTGTTTTGCGAGTGTTGTCTTTCATTTGAGAAGTTTTGACAAATGTAAAAATAAATCCTTTATCTTTGCGGGTCACTATAAAAATATAAGATTGATATGGGAGATAATTTGGTGATAGTAGAGTCCCCGGCAAAGGCAAAGACCATCGGTAAGTTCCTGGGAGAGGGGTATGTAGTAAAGTCGAGTTACGGCCACATCCGCGACTTGACCAAGCACAACGACGGGATAGATGTGGAGCACGGCTTTACCCCCAAGTACGAGGTATCGCCAGACAAGAAAAAGGTGGTTGCAGACCTCAAGAAGGCTGCGGATAAAGCCTCCATGGTGTGGCTCGCTTCCGATGAAGACCGCGAGGGAGAGGCCATTGCATGGCATATATTTGATACGCTGAAGTTGAGCGACGGCACAACCAAGCGCATCGCCTTCCACGAAATCACCAAGAGCGCCATCCTGGCGGCGCTGGAGAACCCGCGTGACATAGACATGGACCTGGTGATGGCCCAGCAGGCCCGCCGCATACTGGACCGTCTGGTCGGCTTTGAACTCTCGCCCATACTGTGGCGCAAGGTGCAGGGAAATCTCTCAGCCGGGCGCGTACAATCTGTGGCAGTGCGGCTTATAGTAGATCGCGAGCGCGAAATCGCAGCTTATGATTATCGCCCTTACTTCAGGGTGGACGGCACCTTCACTGCAAAGGGCAGCCGCAGCCGCCTGCGCGGGGTGCTGGACAAGAAGTTTGCTACCGCAGCAGAGGCAGAAAGCTTCCTCAAGAAGTGCAACGGATGCAGTTTCTCAATCGGCAACATAGAGAAGAAAGACGGCACAAAATCTCCCGCAGCCCCCTTCACCACCAGCGTCCTGCAGCAGGAGGCGGCCCGCAAGCTCGGCTTCAGCGTGAGTGCCACCATGCAGGTTGCCCAAGGGCTTTATGAGCGAGGCTTGATCACCTATATGCGTACCGACTCCGTGAATCTATCTTCGCTGGCAATCAACACAGCAAAGCAGTATATCACAGACAATTACGGGGCAGAGTACTCGCACGTGCGCCAGTACAAGACCAAGACCAAAGGGGCGCAGGAGGCACACGAGGCAATCCGTCCGACCTACATCCAGAACACGGAGATTGAAGGTACCGTTGCAGAGAAAAAACTCTACGACCTGATCTGGAAGCGGACTATCGCCAGCCAGATGGCCGACGCCCGGGTGGAGAAGACCACCGTGGAGGTGAACGGCAGCAAGATAGAGGAGAAATTCCTGATGGAGGAGGAGAAGGTCCTCTTTGACGGTTTCCTGAAGGTCTATATAGAGGGGCGCGACGACGAGCAGGCCCAGGGCAAGAGCCTCACCCTCCCCGTCCTCGCAGTTGGCCAGGAACTCCAGATGCTGGACATCGTGGCCAGCGAAAAGCTCACACAGGGGCCCCAGCACTACAGCGAGGCGACCCTTGTCAAGAAGCTGGAAGAGCTGGGAATCGGCCGTCCGTCTACCTACGCTCCCACCATCTCCACAATATTCAAACGCGGTTACATAACCAAGGGCGACGTGGCCGGCACGGAGCACACCTGCACCACCCTCACCCTGAAGGGGGGCGAGATTACCCGCGCCACAGTTGTCGAGACCGTGGGCAAAGAGAAGAAGAAACTCCTCCCGGAAAACATCGGAATAGTGGTTACCGACTATCTGGCAGCCAATTTCCCCGAGATCCTGGACTATAACTTCACCGCCAAGGTGGAGGAGGATTTTGATGATATCGCCAAGGGTAACAAAGTCTGGAACAACGTCATAAGTGAGTTCTACACCCCCTTCCACGCCGTTGTAAAGAGCAAGCTGGAGGATAACGAATATACCCGTGCAGAGCGCACCATAGGCATTGACCCCGCCAGCGGAAAGCCCATCATCGCCCGTATGGGACGCTACAGCCCCATTGTGCAGAAGGGTGCCAACGACGACCCCGACAAGCAGTTCGCAGGGATGAAGAAGGGGCAGCTGATAGAATCGCTCACGCTGGAAGAGGCGCTCAAACTGTTTGATTTGCCAAGGAAGGTGGGCTCGTTCGAGGGGGAGGAGATCACTGCCGCCATCGGCCGCTTTGGCCCCTACATCCGCCACGCCGGTAAATTTTACTCTCTGGGCAAGACCCTCTCTCCCTACACCATTACTGAGGAGGAGGCAGAAAAGGTAATCCTTGAGAAGCGCTCTCAGGAAGAGGCGTCGTTCCTGGCGTCGTTCCCGGAGCACGACATCGAGATCAAGGCTGGCCGCTTTGGCCCCTACATCAAGCACGGCGGCAAGAACTATAAGATTCCCAAGAAAACCGATCCCAAGAACCTTACGGCAGAGGCCTGCTTAGAAATAATAAATAATCAAAATAAATAATTATGCCTATCAACACAGAAGGTCACCAGCTTGATGCCACCGACCTCAAGATATTAGCATTTCTGGTCAAGAATGCCCGTATGCCATACCTGGAAATCTCCCGGGAGTGCGGCATCTCCGGCGCTGCCATCCATCAGAGAGTCAAGAAGATGGAGAATATGGGCATCATCACCGGCAGCCGCCTGCTGGTGAAGCCTCAGGCCCTCGGACTCAACGTTTGCGCCTATATCGGCATCGCCCTCTCCAGCGCCAACGAATACAACCATGTGGTGCAGGAGCTCAAGAAACTCCCCGAGGTTGTGGAGTGCCACTTTATCACCGGCGTACACGCCCTGATGATAAAGATTTACTGCTTTGACAACGAGCACCTGATGAACGTCCTTATCAACACCATCCAGAACATAGAGGGTATCGAGCGCACCGAGACCTGGATCTCCCTGGATCAGGCCTTCGAGCGTCAGGTTTGGGTCAAAGACTACGGCGAGAACAAGGCCCCCGAAAAGGCCAGATCCGCAGGCAAGAAAAAATCGGGGAAATAATCCCTACTCAACTACGATGGTTACCAGGTCTTCATAGTCTGCGACAACGATATTAATGCAGTTGCCGTTGTCTGTGATGCCGTTGAAGTAACCGAAAACCATTATGTGCTTGCCGTCCCGTTCCTCCATATAGAGTTCCGGATCGGGAGAGACAATCAGGCCCGCCCTTGAGGCATTGCCGTCTATCTTCAGTTTATAGCTGCCGTCTTCTATTGCAAGGGTCCCCTTCAGGCTGATAAATTCTGCCTCTGCAGCAGAATATGTATCTGCCATCTCAGTGATATCCATATCTTTGGGATAATTCACTTTGTTGTGGCTGGACATGACCTCCAGAGCACTCACCTGCCCTATTTGGGGCACACCGCCCGCTTCTGTCTTGGTACCGGAGAGCTTCACCGAGTCACCAATCTTTGCCACCCCGTTGAAATCGCTGCCCGCAGTGCATACATACACCGCCTTGCTGCCATCCGTAGCCATAAACCCCTCACCCGTAACGACTGTTACAAGGCTCTCATAAGATATCACAATAGTGCCGTTTTCCACTGAAAGAATGTCGGAAACAGCTCCTTCTACCGTAACGGGTTCCGGCTCAGGCTCAGGCTCGGGTTCTGGCTCGGGCTCGGGTTCGGGTTCTGGCTCTGGATCCGGCTTCGGGTCGGGGTCGGGCACCGGATCGACTTTTTCTTCCGGGTCCTGATTCTGGGGATCCTTCTGGCAACCACATGCCAGAACGGGTACAGAGACCGCGAGCGCAATTATCAGAACGATATTCAGTAATCTTTTCATCTCTTAATAATACAAATTATCCACGTAACGGTATGCTGTATAGGGTGGAACACCCTCATACGGCTCGGCGGAGAACTTTATGGTATATGAAGAGGGGGTCATCGCAGTAACAAAACCCAGCCCTCCCGTGACATTCTCTGCATAAATAACCGGCTCTGTCATGAACCCGAGGTCGTTGTTGGCAGCGACTATCGATTTCAGGTACACATACTCGTCAAAAGTGAGGGTATAAACCCTGATGACCCTGTCCATGCTGTAATAGTCACCCTCCTGGAAATCGTCCCAGAACATCACCCAGTTCTCATCGTAAAATCCGTATGTACTGTCCATTACCTTGAGGGTGTAAGACGCTCCTGCAAACATCTCGTCGGTAAAAATGTTATACCGGTTGTCATCTCCAAGTATGTCGCCAAGCATACTCGTCTCCATCGGGTGCAGCAGGTGGTCGGCAGAGCTGTCAAAAGCCCCCTCGTTTGTCATTTGGGCCAGCTTTTCCCCGGTGGGAGAGATGCGGTAAAATGTCTCCTGGAAACTGAGCATATAATAATTTTTCTCCCCGGAGCGGTCCTGCACGGCGATGCTGTACTGGCGGCTGCGGTAGTCGTGGCCATCCTCGCCCCCCGCCGGGACAAATATCATTGCAGTATCCACCGCAGATATCACGCCGCATGCTTCGGGCACCTCAATGCTTGCTGAGGCTGATAGCGACCTCCAACTGGCTTTGACATCTACTTTGTCTCCTGGAGAAAGGGCCACCTTTACCTCGTAGCCGTCAAAGTAATCCAGCGTATAGCCGCCGAAACCCTCCCTGGTGTAGGCCAGCGGCACACCCTTCACGGACGCCCCTCCGTTTACACTCACAGTGACTTCTGCATCTTCAACAGTTTCAGAACGGCTGCCGGAGCTGCAGTTCACAAATATCCTGTGACTTGTCTCATCCTGCCTGAGCTGTGCATTGAGCACCAGCATCGCCTCGTTGTCGCTGCTCCATATCTCCTCCACGATATTCTCGCAAGATACCGTAGCAAAGGCCGCCGCCAATATCATCATTATATATCTTCTCATGGCTCTCTAGAATTTGCGGGTGTAACTGAACGACGGCAGCAGCGGCAGCACGGTAATCTTGGTTACCCTGACCCCTTCGCGTTTCACGGTGTATGTGCCTGGGTCATATTCCGTTGCCCTTTCCTTATATACAAAGTCGGGGTTCATGTTGTTGTAGACGTTATAGAGGCTGATGTTCCAGACGCGCTCCCCGTGGCGTTTCTTCTTGTGGAAGTTGACACCGAGGTTAAGGGTGTGGGTCGGGGGGAGGCGATAGTTGCCGCGGGACGACACATAATCTTCTTCGCGACGGTTGTCATTCACGTCCACCACGGTGAATTCCCTGGTAGTGAGGGTGGTGACGCCACCGGTAAAGAATTTCCAGCTGCCGGAGATATCGATGCAGTCATTGAAACGGTGGTTCACTACCAGGCTTATGTCATGCCTGCGGTCGTATTTGAAAGGGAACCACTCGCCGCGATTGATGCTCCCGTCAGGGAAGCGGCGGTCACTCTTGGCCAGGGTGTAACCCAGCCAGCCGGTGGTGTTGCCCGTCTTTTTCTGAATGAAAAGTTCCATGCCGTAGGCACGCCCCTCGCCCATCGCCACCTTGTCTTCCCAGCCGCTGGATGTGATGAGAACCGACATGCCGTCTTTATACTCCAGGATGTTGTTCATCTTTTTATAATAACCCTCCAGGGAGAGCTCCCAGCCATGTCCGGCATCCCAGTAGGTACCCAGGGAGAACTGGTCTGCCGTCTCCGGTTTGATATCCTTGGTGATGGGGACCCAGAGGTCGGTGGGGAGGGAAATATCTGTGGAGGCCAGCAGATGGACATATTGCGACATCCGGGCGTAAGAGGCCTTGACGCTGACCCCGCCGCCAATATCCAGGCGGCCGGAGAAGCGTGGTTGCGGGGAGAAGTAATTCTTACCCTGGGTGCGGAAGTAGCCCAGGTGTAACCCGGGATTGAAAGAGAGACGCTGCCCAATTACAAAGTCGTCTTCTATATAGAGCGATACCTCGTGCCCGATAAGTTTGTTCCCGGAAGACATGTTCATGGTTGTGTCCATCAGAGTCTCTTTGCCGACGGTCTCCTTCTCGGAGAAGGTCGCCGTCTGGGGCCGGAAGTCATGGTGGATATACTCCACGCCAAATTTTACGAGGTGCTCGGGGACCGGGTTGTAATCGAAATCCATCTTGAAATCGATGTCGTTTATGCCCGAATCGTATGTCACGTCCATTTTCTGCTGGGTCTCTATCCCCCTCTCTTTGCAGTAATCGAGATAGGTCAAATCTACATCCATCTCGTAGTGGTTATAGGCCAGGGTGGTGTTTGCAAAGAGTTTGCTGCCAAAGGCATGGTTCCAGCGGAGCGCCCCCACCGTATTGCCCCAATCCACGTTGATGTTGGTGTTTTCCCGGCGTACTACGTCAGAATCAGACCCGCGATGGGTGTAATCGTCGTAATTGTAACTGTAGTCGTCTTCATATTTCACCAGGAAGCGGTCGCGGCCGTGATATACGCTCGCAATCAGGCGGTCGCCGTTGCTGAACTTGTGTGCAATCTTGCCGTTCAGGTCGTAGAAATAGTAGTTGGCCGGGACGTCAAAGTAGCGCAATATCGGGGTGAAGAGGAACGAATGGAGCACGCGCCCGCTCATGGAGAAGGTGGTCGTACCCTTCACAATGGGGCCCTCCAGGTGTACCCGGTCAGAAAGCATTCCCACGCTCACCAGGCCGTGGAACTCCTGGTCGTTACCGTCGTTGGTGCGCACATCAATCACAGACGACAACCGTCCGCCGTAGCGGGCCGGGAAGGAGCCCTTGAACAAGGTCACCTTCTTCACCGCCTCCGGCGTAAACACGGAGAAGATGCCGAACATGTGGTTGACTCCGTAGAGCGGGATATCGTCCAGAAGGATAAGGTTTTCGTCAGGGCCGCCGCCGCGCACATAGATGCCGGACGATCCGGTGGAACCGCCCTGCACGCCGGGCAAAAACTGCAGAGACTTGAGCACATCCTTCTCACCGAACAGGGCCGGCATGGTCTCCAGCACACTCTGCGGCACCTCCAGCGCGCCGGTGTTGGTGGAGTTAAGTCCCGCCTCCTTACGTGCCGTCACCACCGCCTCCTTTATTGAAGCCGATGGCTCCAGATGGACGTTTATCACAGTATCCCGGCTCAAGAAGAGCGTCTCTGTGTGGTCTGCATAACCCAAAAATGACCATGTAACAGAGCGTTCCCCTGCCGGCAGGCTCAGCGTATAATAGCCGTAATTGTTTGAAACCGCTCCCACCAGGGGCGCCCCCTGCACCGGATTATTATAAATGACGCCGGCACCAATCAAGCTCTCCCCGCTCTTCGCGTCAGTGATATAGCCGCTCACAGTAATCTTCTGGGCAAAGGCCGCCGCCCACGCCGCAATCATCATCAAAACACACAATACCCTTTTCATACCACCTTAAATGAAGATATTGTGCGAAGTTAACAAAAAATACTGCAACGAGATAATCATGGCTCTGGGAAAGAACGTATCTGGGCCGGGCAGAAGCCTCCGCTTGCAAAGGAATCGTCGCTATTCCGTTCGGTGGCCTTTTCTCCCACACAATACTGGGGCTCTGCCCCAAACCCTGCCGCTACAGCCTTGCTATTGTACACCCCAACCCTGCTCGGCTTCCGCTATCGCCTGCAGGCGACTACCTAATCTCGAGGACTCGCTACGGGTACTAGCGTCCCCTCCGCTCAGACATCTCTCGCTTTTAACGGCATTTTTGAGCGCTGCGAAATAGCACGATGGAAGCCTCACGGCTCCCATCGCTTGCACCGGCCCCCTCACTCAAACCGCTCCGACCCTTTCAAGCTGCGGCATTTTCTGCCCGGCAATCTGGCACAGTTGTATTTTTCCGGCAATCACAAGCGGCCGATGTACGCCCGTACACCACTGTGTCGTGGGGGATCCCGCTTTGGGTGCTGATATCAGCGAGTAGAGCGGACGCCCCTGCCTCATACACACGCGTCACGGCATTTAATCCGCTTGTGATTGCCGAAGAAAACTGACTAATAGACATAAATCAAACCCTTCCCACAAGCACCGACGAGACCACCGGCGGAGCCCGCCGAGGAGGGCAGTCGGTATAGCCCACCGCAGCTCCAACGGGAAATAACCGCCACCGACCTGTCACGAGTTGCAGGCAGAAGCCTCCGCAAGAAGGCCTTGCTCTGCAACAATTATTTGTTTTAAATAAATATAATCGGCAATTTATTCTTGCTGTTGCCGATTTATTAAAAATCTAACTACGGCAAATTGCACTACGTGCTGTCTTACGACACGTCGGCTTCACTAGCGCCCATCACATTTTCTACATACTTTGGGCCGCTTCGAGATAATGTTTTCGGTAAAAATATCTAAAAAAATAATAGAAATATATTGTTTAGGTTGAAATCGTTACTATATTTGCACAAAAAAGTTTACTAGCCACAAATCTATATGATACATGATCATACCCCGACGGAAGTTGCAGCTTCCATCAAGGAAATCATTAAAGAGAAATATGGTAGCATAAACGCGTATGCTCAAGAGAAGAAAAAAACGGCTACTCAAATGTACGCTCTGCTTAATGGTAAGGATTATCTAAAATTGTTCACGGCTGTTCGATTCAGCGCCGACTTGGACGTAACCATTGATTATTGCACAAAAGGTACCCTACCTATCCTCAGCCCGGAACATAATTACAACCTGCTGCTTGATGCTGCCACAGATTTCTATTATGCCGTAAGAGATGAAGACAAAGCCCGCGATGAGTATGAACGCAGATATGATAATCTGTCTTCAGAGGACAGAGCCATTTTCAAGAAGGTCTTAACAAAACTGCGTATTGACAAAGCAAAAGCAGGATGTGCGCTTGTTGATTTGCTGAACGCTGGATGGGATGAAGAGAACTACGAAAATAATATTGAGAAACCAACAATACCCAAAAGCTCTATGAAACTACACGAAGCCATTCAAGAGGTAATCCGCGAAAGCGGGATAGCTCTTACATTCACAGAAATCGCAAACCAAATCAATGCGCAAGGTCTTTACACACGAAAAGACGGCCAGAAAGTCCCTGCCAGCCAGATTTCTGCCAGAGTGAAGAATTATCCGCATCTATTTATCGTCGACACTGATAACTGCCCCCATACGGTAACATTGAATTAATAACTCTGACCGATAATGGTCACTTTTGCAATATAACTATGAACTATAAAGAAGGATTACAGCCAATCATTGGCAATAACCCAAGAATCCTTATTCTTGGATCCCTCCCCGGCGACGAATCCTTGAGAAAGCAGGAGTATTACGGCAACCCAAAAAATATGTTTTGGGATGTGATGAATGGTATTCTTGGAGAGCCTGTACCGGTGCAATATGCTAAAAAGGTTGATTATTTGAAACGTCATGGAATTGCATTATGGGATGTCCTCCATGTAGCAGAAAGAGCAGGAAGCCTTGACGCAAATATACGTAATGGAGAGTTCAATGATATCGAAAGACTGATTTCTGAGAACCCGTCTATAGCGGTCATTGCCACGAATGGTGGCGAGGCAGAAAAGTCTTTCAGAAAATACCTGCGCAGGCATCCATCCATTATCGGCCATAGAATTTGTTATTGTAAAAGTACAAGTCCGATGGTCTTATGCTCAGGATGGAATCTTGATAAACTGATCGAACAGTGGCGTGAAATCCTGTAGCCAATGAAGCAGAAAGGACAGAGTGACATAAAGGAAAATGAACCCTTCATTGACAAGTTGAAGGTGATTGGTCTTATCGGCACTCCGCTTTGGATCCTTTTATTCTTTTTTTGCTGCGTAGGAATATGTGAGTGTTTTGATAAACACGAAAAGAAAGCAGTAACGTCTCCGCCCTATAGGTTAGAAGAAATCAAAAACCATCACACACTGGATCAAACGATTTCTGGCGAAGGACATACTTTTAAGTCCTTTCAAAGTAAAGAGAATCAATTGTTAGACGAGTTGTACAATGACGACTATTACGATTATTCCGATTATTATGACGGCCTTGACGGAGAGCACGCCGATATTGATTTCAATGACATCATTGATTATTTCGAAGATTAGCTTGCACTTCGTGGAAGAGGGTTTTGTGTATTTTCAAAAATGCGCAACAGTTTTTGAAACGACAATTGCTCTTTTGCGCTTTCTGAACGCTTTATTTTGAGATTTTGTCCAATCGTTTGTCTGAAAAACTCCTATATTGCGTCCTGGCTCAAGCTAAATGCCTGGGGCGGACTGTATAGAATTGTTTGGTTATCAGAAAATAATCCATAACTGGGATATTAGACATTTGGGGTGATGGAATCGCTGTAATTGACTATCATTCATATATTTGCAGCGATTATTACTGATATGCTTAAAAAATGCTTTTTTGTGGGTCTACATATGTGGTCCACAATGGCCTGAGAGGTTGTATCCAACGGTATAAAAGCAACGATGTGGCCACCGATATTATCTAATTCCTATTCCAGTCCCGCCAAAGCGCCATGAGATCCGCGACGGCCCGTCCGTTTTATGCGGCAGTTGAGGGGCCAAAGGATTTAGGAAGGTTGGAGGTAGTGCTCCCTCTATAGTTTCATGGAGACCATAACAAAACTTGACGGCCGATTTGGCGGAGCATTAGTCGGAGGTCGGCACTTACCTCAAAGAAACCGTGGGCGCCCGTGCCCTCGTAAAACGGGAGGGGCCCGCAAGATGCTAGTTATCGCGCAGCGATGACGTAGCAGATTGTGGGAGGGATGGAGTGAGCGTAGCGAACGGAAGTTTCTGGAGGTAAGTGCCGCCGCAGCATTGCTCCGCCACTTACATTGTAACAACACTCTCTATTCTGCTGCTTTCAAGTAAGCACTCAAAGCAGGAAGGTCTTTTTGGATTATTTCCCAAACAGTCTTCATATCCACAGTGTAATAATCGTGGACGAGTACGTGGCGAAGCCCTTCTATCGCTGCCCAATCTATCGTTGGATGATTGACCACATAGTCCCTTGACAGTTTATATGCTCCCTCCCCAATACATTGCAGGTTATATATAACTGCGTGGCATAACAATTTGTTCTTCACAAAAGATTCGCAGGAATCCACACCTGCCATATATTCTCCTATGTTGGCAATAGAGTCCCGCATCAATTCTAGTCTGGCGCCATCATTCACTTTATCTCTCATAAATCAGGTATTTATCTCTATCTGCAGAAGGTACGGCAAATGGTTTTAGAGTACCATTGGTAACCAAGTCTACTTCACGGTTTATGGCCTGCTCAATGTTGAGTTTGAATCGGATTATATCAAGCAGCGATATGTGCGCCTCTTTGTCGTAATCCACAAGCAGGTCCAGATCACTTTCGGGCTTTTCTTCCCCTCTGGCAAATGACCCGAACACCCAAGCTCTTGTGACAGGGATAGTCGACAAACAATCCTGTACTTTGGAAAACATTTCTATACGGGATGTATCTAGCGACGATACGCAGTGCATCAATTCTTCTGTCACGCCACGCCTTGCCGCGTATCGTTTCATCCGGTTGTGATTAATGGGGAATATTTCCATCATTCTTTGAAATTGATGCTTTGCCGAGGCCTCGTCTGCAGGCTTTTGGCACAGCAAATCCACCAGACTTTTCTCCAAAGACGGTATCACAATCCCTTCATCTTGGATTAGCGGAGCTTCAGATACAGAAGGGCCAACAATAACATACCCCTCAATTGGCGCGGGGAACCTGTCGGCAGCCTTCTTATCAACCACCTTGTAACCATGCATTTCCAAGCACTTGCTGATTTCAGGCAAATCACCTTTGTATGCCTCTACATAAAGGTTCTTGTTCTTTTCATAAAGACAGTGATCTATCCCAACACACTCGCTTATCAGAAGTTTGTTTACCTCCCGCATCAATGGGGTGATGTCTGGCTGATACGTAGGCTTATGAATCGGTATGTATCTACCACGCCCGACCCTAGATAAGAGCCCCGCATTACAAAGAGCCCGTATTTTAGAATACACTGTCGCAACCGGAACACCTTCATACTCTTCAAGAAAGGCCTTTGTCGTCAACTCTTTCTGTGTTCTTAAGAGTCTTTCCGTCTTTTCATCTGTGCGCATCGCTTCAATATCATTTTCGCGCAAGATACTAAATAAATCGGCAACAACAAGAAATAATTGCCGATTTATTAAAAACATATATACGCTATTCAGCTGCATTCTTCAGCCGCAGCCGGGCTAACTCCAGGTCTTCCGGGGTGGTGATTTTGATGTTGTATTTGATGCCTTCGACCAGGTTGACGCGGTAGCCGGCGGCCTCTACAACGGAGGCGTCGTCGGTAAAGGCGGGGTCGAAGGGGAGTTTGTAGGCGGCTTTGATGACTTCGCTGCGGAAGACTTGAGGCGTCTGGATCAGGCGGATATCGTCTCTTTTGAGGACATAGCTCTCGGGGCCGTTGACCTCGCGGACGGTCTCTACGGGCGCCAGGGCGGGAATGGCGTTGCCCAGCTCCTCCCCCGCGGCGAACATATTTTCCAGAAACTCCTCGGTGACAAACGGCCGCACCCCGTCGTGTACCGCCACCACGCTGTTGTCGGGCAGGTACTGCAGCGCGTTCTGTACGGAATGGAAGCGGGTGACGCCACCGGAAGGGATGGCGTAACGCTCCAGGAAGCCGTAATCGTCGCAATATTTCTTCCAATACTCTTTCCACTCCTGGTTCACCACCACGATGATTCCCACGGGGAAAGAGAGCGAGAGGAACCGCTCTATAGTGTGACGCAGGATGGGCTTGCCGCCGACAGATATGAACTGCTTGGGGAGGTCTCCACCCATGCGGGTGCCGCTCCCTCCGGCCACGATAATCGCGTATTTCTTACGACCGTCCATAAACCGCTATTTTTCCATCACAAATGTAATGTATTTCACACAATTTAACTAAATTTGTGGGCTATATTACTCTTATTGAAAATGGACCAAATCAAAAAAATAGAAAGGGCTTTGATATCTGTCTTTTACAAAGACGGAATCGATGAAATTGCCGCTGCTTTGACCTCGCGCGGAGCTGAACTGCTCTCAACCGGAGGCACTTATGACTATCTGGCACAGAAGGGATTTGCCGTTAAGAAGGTGGAAGACCTTACCGGCTACCCCTCAATTCTCGGGGGACGCGTGAAGACCCTCCACCCCAAAGTTTTCGGCGGCATCCTGGCCCGCAGGGAAGAGGCCGGCGACTTCGCCCAGATGGAGCAGTACGACATCCCCGCCATCGACCTGGTGGTGGTGGACCTCTACCCTTTTGACGAATATGTGGCCAAGGGCGCATCCCACGAGGACATTATCGAGAAAATCGACATCGGCGGCATCTCGCTGATCCGCGCTGCAGCCAAGAATTACAAGGATGTGGTAATTGTTCCCTGCCAGAAGCTTTACGGCAAACTGGTGGAGTGCATCGAGGCGCACGACGGCGGCACCACCCTCGCTGAGCGCGAATTCTTTGCAAAATGGGCCTTTGCCACCAGCAGCAACTACGATACCTCCATCTTCCGCTACCTCAACCGCGACGGCGAGGTTAACGCATTCGCATTCAACTCCCTGGAGCCCACTCCGCTCCGCTACGGCGAGAATCCTCACCAGGAGGCGGCATATTTCGGCGGCGCCGGCACCCTGCCCAAACAGCTGCACGGCAAGGAGATATCCTACAACAACATGCTGGATATCGAGGCCGCAATTGAGCTGATTGACGATTTTGACAGCACCGCGCTGGCAATTATCAAGCACAACAACGCCTGCGGATGCGCAGTGCGCCCCACTGTGATGGAGGCCTGGAAGGACGCCCTAGCCGGCGACCCCGTATCGGCCTTTGGCGGCATCATCATCACCAATGCGGAGATCGATGCAAAAGTGGCTGAAGAGATCAACAAGATATTCTTTGAGGTAATCATCGCGCCGTCATACACTAAAGAGGCGCTGGATATACTGGAGACCAAGAAGAACCGCATCATCCTGGAGCGCGGCGGCGTGAAACCTTCTTCCATCAAGTTCCGCTCCATGCTGGGCGGCGCACTGGTGCAGCAGCGCGACACCGTGGCCGAGACTGCAGCCGACCTGACCCCCGTTACCGAGGCCAAGCCCACCGCAGAACAGGTTAACGACCTGCTGTTCGCAAACCGCCTGGTTAAGCACAGCAAGAGCAACGCTATTGTACTGGCCAAGGGCAACATGCTGCTGGCCAGCGGAATAGGGCAGACATCCCGCGTGGATGCCCTCCGTCAGGCAATTGCCAAGGCTCAGAGTTTTGACTTTGACCTGAACGGCGCAGTGATGGCTTCCGACGCATTCTTCCCCTTCCCCGACTGCGTGGAAATCGCATCCAAGGCTGGCATCACCGCTGTGATCCACCCCGGCGGCAGCATCCGTGACGACGAGAGCATCAGCTTCTGCAATGCCCACGGCATGGCGATGGTCACCACCGGCAAGCGCCACTTCAAACACTAGCAAACAAATAAATACACACAGATATGGCATTCAATTTTCTGACTCAAGAACTGGCTATCGACCTGGGTACCGCCAACACCGTCATCTTCATGAACGACAAGAAGGTGATTGACGAGCCCTCTATCGTTGCCATCGACGCCTACACCGACAAGCCCATGGCAGTCGGCACCCGCGCTAAGCTGATGCACGAGCGTACCAACCCCGGCATCAAGACCATCCGCCCCCTCAAAGACGGTGTGATTGCCGACTTTGACGCTGCTGAGATCATGATCCGCGAGTTGATCAAGATGATAAATTACAAGAAGTCGTTCCTCACCCCCAGCCTCAAGATGGTTGTCGGCATCCCCCAGGGCTCTACCGAGGTTGAGAAGCGCGCCGTACGCGACAGCTGCGAGCACGCCGGAGGCCGCGACATCTACATGGTATATGAGCCTATGGCTGCAGCGCTCGGTATCGGCCTTGACGTGACTGAGCCCAGCGGCAACATGATTGTCGATATCGGAGGCGGTACCACAGAGATCGCCATCATCTCCCTGGGCGGCATTGTGTCTGCACAGAGCATCCGCGTAGCGGGTGACATCTTCACCCGCGAGATTCAGCAGTACATGCGCCAGCAGCACAATATCCGCGTTGGTGAAATCACCGCAGAGGATATCAAGATAAAGATTGGTGCGGCTGTCACAGACCTGGAAGAGGATATCCCGGCAATGGTGGTTAAGGGTCCCAATATCATGACCGCACACCCCATCGAGGCCGAAATCACCTCCCAGGAGGTTGCCCACTGCCTGGACAAGCAGCTCGCCCGCATCGAGGCCGGCATTCTGGCAGTGCTGGAGCAGACTCCGCCGGAACTCTATTCCGACATCGTGGACAAGGGTATCTTCCTCACCGGCGGCGGCGCCCTGCTCAAGGGTATCGACCAGCGCTTCAGCAAGAAGATCAACATCCCGTTCCACGTCTCCGAGGATCCGCTCCGCAGCGTAGCCCGCGGTACTTGCGCAGCTCTCAAGAACATAGACAAGTATCCGTTCCTGATGAGATAGCATTGGATGGACTACCGCGCCAACTCATACAAGTTGCTGCTCACCATAGGCGTATTCATCGCCCTGGAGGTAATCTCCATTGTGATGATTACCCAGAACAGCGTGTTGCAGCGCTATCTGATAATGGGCGGAGTCCGTTCCACACAAGTGTTTTTCTGGGAGAGAAGCGAAGGTATCCGCGACTTTTTCAGCCTGCGCAAATACAACCAGTCGCTGCAGCAGGAGAACGCAGAACTGCGCAGCAGGCTCTCCCAGGTGCAATACCTGCGCGAGATGGAGCCGGTGCCCGACACCACCCCCGGCCTGTACAAATGGATTCCCGCCAGCATCATCAAAAACAACCCCAACAAGCAGCATAACTATCTGATACTGAACAGAGGGGCAAAAGACGGCGTGGAGACGGAAATGGGCGTGGTGACCCACAACGCCATCGTGGGCGTGGTGGGGGCTGTGAGCGAGCACTACTGTTATGTGATATCTTTCCTCAACAAGAGCCAGCGGGCCAGCGCAATGATCTCCGGCACATCGGACTTTGGCCTGCTAAGCTGGGACGGCGTCGGGACCCGCGGGGCAACCCTCTCGCATGTCCCCCTCTCCTCTTCCGGAGCTGTGGGTGACACCGTCTGCACCAGCGGTTATTCCACCATCTATCCTCCCGATATCCCTGTGGGCACCATCTCGGATGTCGATGCCGTGAGCGGTATGTATAAGGATATGAAGATTGACCTGTTCCAGGACCTGGGCAGCTTGAAATATGTCTACATAGTTCAGCGGCATCATCAAGACGAGATAGACGAACTCTCAAAAAACGCCAACAACGCTAACAACAAGTAACAGATGCCGTCTTATCTCCGTCAGATAATCATATACGCGGTGGTGATCATGCTTCAGGTCATCACAAACAACTATGTCAATCTGGGGCCGATGATCTACATCTGCCTGGTCCCGCTGCTGGTAATGTACCTGCCGCTGGACCAGAAGTCGTATATCTCGCTTATCATCGCCTTCGGGCTCGGCCTGATAATAGACATCCTCTCCGATGGGGTTATGGGGCTGAACGCCGGCGCCGCCACACTGCTGGCGCTGGTTTACAAGCCGCTCTTCTACCCGGTGTTCCAGAAGAACAACTACAGCAAGAAGTTCATCCCCACGGTAGCAGAGAGCGACATCTGGCATCACGTGCTGTACCTGCTGATTATCATTGCCATATATTTCCTTTTCTACATAGCATTCGACGGACTGGCCAAGACAACCCTGCTGGTATCCCTGATAAGGTATGTGATTAACATAGCCGTGAACCTTGCGCTGGCCGTGGTAGTTGACGTCACCCTGTTCAACAAGAGCTGATGAGCAGGCGCAACACCATATTGCTTGTGATTTTTGTGATTTTCCTGGTGATGGCCATCCGGCTCTTCACCATCCAGATCATAGACAAGCAGTACAGTGAGACGGCGGGCAATAACGCCCTCAAATACGTAACGATTTACCCCGCCCGCGGCCGTATCCTGGACCGCTACGGCAACACCATCGTAGAGAACAAGATTACCTACGACATAATGGTCTCCCCACGCCTGGTAGAGCCCTTCGACACGCTGGCGCTGTGTGAGATATTTGGCATAGACCGCGACTTTGTGCGCGAACGCTTTGAGCAGTACCATGCCAACGCCCGCAAGATAGGCTACGGCTCGATGCCCTTTATGAAGCAGGTGAGCAGCGAGCAGTACAACGCCTTCGCGGAGCGGGAGTTCCTTTTCCCCGGCTTCGACGCCATTGCCCGCACCGCCCGCGTATATCCCATCAACGCCGGCGGAAACCTCATAGGCTACGTATCTGAGGTAGACCGCGACTATATAGAGAAGCACCCCGAATACCGCGCCGGCGACTATGCAGGCAAGACCGGCATAGAGAGGGCCTACGAGCATCGCCTCAGCGGAGAGAAAGGCTATACGGTGTATTACCGCGACGCCCGCGGCCGCATCAAAGGGCATTACGACAACGGTTCCCTTGACAAGGAGGCGGTGGCCGGGAGCGACATCACCACCACCATCGATGCAGAACTTCAGGCCTATGGCGAGCGGCTGATGAAGAACAAGGTAGGGAGCGTGGTTGCCATAGAGCCCTCCACCGGAGAGATCCTGACCCTTATCTCCAGCCCCGGCATCAGCGTAAACCAGCTGGCGGAAATAAACAAATACTATAAGGAGATCAGCGACAACCCGTACAACCCTATGTTCAACCGCACCGTGCAGAGCGCCCAGCCCCCGGGCAGTGTATTCAAACTAGTAAACGGCCTGATAGGTCTTCAGGAAGGGGTCCTCAGGCGCGAGACCCTCTACCCCTGCGCCCACGGCTACACCAACGGCAAGGTCCACGTAGGGTGCCACGGCCACCCTTCTCCCATCAACCTGACGCAATCCATAGCCATGTCGTGCAACGCATATTACTGTTATGTGCTGCGCACCATACTGGACAACCGCAAATACGACAATATTGAGGAATCGTTCAACAAGTGGCGTGACTATGTCACCAGTTTCGGTTTCGGCCGCAAACTGGGGAGCGACGTGCCGTACGAGCTTGGCGGCAACGTCCCCACGGTAAACACATATAACAAGCTTCACGGCAAGGGACGCTGGAAATCGCTCTCCATAATATCGCTCTCCATCGGACAGGGAGAACTGGGGTGCACCCCGCTCCACCTGGCCAATCTCTCCGCCACCATAGCCAACCGGGGCTTCTTCTACACCCCGCATATGCTAAAGGGGACTGAGGACTACCCCTTGGATTCCATCTACACGGTGCCCAACTATACAATGGTGGACCCTAAGTATTTCCCCTACATTGTGGAGGGTATGAACATGTCTGTCTATGGGGCCGGCGGCACTTCACACGTAGCCCAGGTGCCCGGGGTGAATATGTGCGGCAAGACCGGCACGGCCCAGAACCCTCACGGCGACGACCACTCCGTATTCATCTGCTTCGCACCCAAGGACGACCCCAAGATTGCTGTGGCTGCTTATATAGAGAACGGCGGCTTCGGCGCCACCTGGGCGGCCCCCATCGCCTCCCTCATTGTTGAGAAATACCTCAACGGCGAGATTGCAGAGGGGGCCCGCAAGGATCTGGAGACCCGGGTACGCAACGGCTACCTGCTTAACAAGGTGCCTGTAAAGAAGAGGAGAAAATAATGGGCAAGCATCGCAATCCATACCGCAATCTGGACTGGACGCTGATAGGGTGCTATCTGGCGCTGGTGTTCTTCGGCTGGATAAACATCTTCTCCGTGCTGCACGGCGACAGCGGCAACATTTTCGATTTCAGCCAGAAATACGGCATGCACCTGATCTGGATATGCATTTCGCTCCTCACCGGCGTAGTGATAATCCGGTTGCTGCCGGCCAATTTGTGGCCCAGCGTGGCCTGGGTGGCGTATGGGGCTGTGATTCTGCTGCTGCTTGCAACACTGGTGCTGGGTGTGAGCAGCCACGGCTCCCAGAGCTGGATTTCGATAGGCAGCTTCCGGTTGCAGCCCGCCGAATTCTCCAAGATTACCACCGCCCTGGCACTATCTACGGTGATGAGCAAATACGGTTTCACCCTGAAGAGTGTACCAAGTATCTTCAAGATAGCGGGTCTGCTGCTGCTCCCGATGGCGCTGATTCTGCTGGAGAAGGAGACCGGCTCCGTACTGGTTTACGTGGGCTTCCTAATTGTCCTCTATCGTGAAGGGATGTCGGGATGGCTCATCACCATCGCCTTCCTGGTGGTACTGGAGTTCATACTCACCATTATCACCTCGCCATACGTGGCTATGGTGGTGGCAATATGCATCTTCCTGCTGATATTCTTCTTCAAAAAAGAGAATTATCTGTTCGGCCTGATAGTGGTGACTCTTACGGCCGTGGCCCTGGCATTCCTGCCAAAGCTTTTCCAGATTGAAGCCATCGCCGCAATCAATCCCCTCCCCGTGGAGGCCTGGCTGGCAATAATCACCAGCGCCATAGCGGTGTTCTTCATTCTTCAGTTAATCATCCTCTCCCCAAGAAAGAAGTTTGAGCGCAACTCGCTTATCGTGCTGCTGTGCGGCATCCTGTTTATCCTGTCGGTACAGTTCTTTTACAACAACATCCTCCAGGATCACCAGCGCAACCGTATAGACGTGTTCCTGGGGCGGGTAGATGACCCTAAGGGCATCGGCTATAACCTGCACCAGTCCATGGTGGCCATCGGCTCGGGCGGATTTGCCGGCAAGGGCTTTATGAACGGCACCCAGACCAGTCTGGGATACGTGCCGGAGCAGGAGACCGACTTTATCTTCTGCACCATTGGCGAAGAATGGGGCCTGCTGGGCGCCCTCTTTGTACTGGCACTCTACCTGACCATAATCAGCCGCACCATTATCCTGGCAGACAAGGCCAAGGACTCCTTTACCAGAATCTACGGCTACTGTGTGGCGATGTGCATATCCGTGCACGTAGTTATCAACATAGGTATGACCATCGGCCTGATGCCGGTGATTGGCATCCCGCTGCCGTTCCTCAGCTATGGCGGCAGTGCGCTGCTGGCCTTCACAATTATGCTGGCCATATTTATCAAACTGATATTCAACGAACAAAGAGCATAAATACACATTATGAATTTTGCAGAGAGACATATCGGCCCCAGGAACGGACAGGTAGAGCAGATGCTCCGCACCATAGGCGCATCTTCCCTGGAAGAACTTTCGCAGCAGGCCATTCCGCACGACATTCTGCTGGAGAAGCCGCTGGAGCTTGATGCCCCCGTGGGAGAAGGGGAATACCTGGCACGTCTCAAACAGATTGCCGGCAAGAACAAAAGTTTCCGTTCGTTGATAGGGATGGGCTGGTACCGCACCGCGACCCCTGCCGTAATTGCCCGCAACATCTTTGAGAACCCCTCCTGGTACACCTCTTACACCCCCTATCAGGCGGAGATTTCGCAGGGGAGGCTCGAGGCCCTGATGGTATTCCAGACCATGATTGCCTCCATGACCGGCCTGCCGCTGGCCAACTGCTCCATGCTGGACGATGCCACCGCCGCCGCGGAGGCGATGCGCATGATGTACAACCTGCGCAGCCGTGAGGCTGTTGCCGCCGGACGCAACCTGCTCTTTGTGGATGAGAATATATTCCCTAACGTCCTCTCGGTAATAAAAACCCGCGCCGAGGCGCTCGGAATCATAGTGGAAACGGGCGTTTTCAACACATATACTATCAAAGAGCGCTGCTTCGGGGCCATCCTGCAATACCCTGCCGCCAACGGCCAGGTGCGCGACTACGCCCCCTTCTGCGAGAAGGCACATGGACGGGGGATGCTGATAACGGCATACTGTGACCTGCTATCCCTGGCAATGTTCCGGGAGCCCGCCGCCTGGGGTGCCGACATTGCCGTGGGGAGCGCCCAGCGTATGGGTCTGCCGATGGGCTTCGGAGGCCCCACCGCAGGGTTTATGGCGACCCGCGACGAATTCAAGAGGTCCCTGCCGGGACGCATCATAGGCGCCTCTAAAGACCGGCTGGGTAACACCGCATACCGACTGGCCCTGCAGACCCGCGAGCAGCACATCAAGCGCGAACGGGCAACATCCAATATCTGCACCGCATCTGCACTTATGGCCATAATGACCGGCATGTTTGCCGTATGGCACGGCCCCGACGGCATCCGGCAGATTGCTGCAAGGACCCACGGCTATGCCCGCCTGTTTGCCCGTGCACTGGAAAAAAACGGCTACAGGCTCGCCTGCCAGGATTATTTCGATACCCTGGAGGTACACGCTCCCAACGTGGACGCCATCCGCGCCCGTGCCCTGGAGAAGGGTTTCAACTTCTACTACCCCGACGACGAAACGGTACGCATCAGCTTTGACGAGCTCTCGTGCGACGCCGAGATTGCACAGATGTGCGAGATATTCCAGATAAAGACCGTCCCCGTGCCGGAAAGGGAGGAGACGCTGCTGCGCGAGAGCCCTTACCTCACAGAGGCGGTGTTCAACACATATCACAGCGAGACGGAGATGATGCGCTACATCAAATCGCTGGAGAGGCGCGACATATCCCTCACGCACTCCATGATTCCGCTGGGCAGCTGCACCATGAAACTAAATGCGGCGGTGGAGATGATGCCCCTCTCGTGGCGCGAATTTGCCGACGTGCACCCCTATGCCCCCAAAGATCAGATAGAGGGGACCATGCAGATTATCGGCGAGGTGGAGCGCGACCTGGCAACAATCACCGGCTTTGACTCGTGCAGCCTGCAGCCCAACAGCGGCGCGGCCGGAGAATATGCCGGGCTTATCACCATACGCAACTATTTCAAAGCCACGGGTCAGCAGCAGCGCAGCGTCATGCTGATTCCCGCCAGCGCCCACGGCACCAACCCCGCCTCCGCCACTATGGCCGGCTTTGAACTGGACATAGTAGATTTTGACGACAAGGGCGACACCAGCGTAGAGCAGCTGGAAGCCAAGGCGGCGGCTGCGGGTGACCGTCTCGCAGGCCTGATGATAACTTACCCTTCCACTAACGGCATTTTTGAAGAGAAGATACGCAAGATAGTAGAAATCATCCACCGCTACGGCGGACTGGTATATATGGACGGGGCCAACATGAACGCTCAGGTGGGGCTCACCTGCCCCGGCTTCATAGGCGCCGACATCTGCCATCTGAATCTTCACAAGACCTTTGCGATGCCTCACGGCGGTGGCGGTCCCGGAGTGGGTCCCATCTGCTGCACAAAGGCTCTCGCACCGTATCTTCCGGGGCATCCGGAGGTACCCGCCTGCGGCGGTCGCGGAATAAGCGCCGTGTCGGCCGCCCCCTACGGCAGTCCGCTCCTGCTGGTCATCACCCACGCTTACATCAAACTGCTGGGGGCAGAGGGGCTTCGCCTCGCTTCCCAGATGGCCATCCTCAATGCAAATTATCTCTCGGCAGCCCTGCAGCCGCAGTTCAGCACCCTTTACCATGGTGAGCGCGGACGCGTTGCCCACGAATGCATAATTGACCTGCGCCACTTCAAGGCAGAGTATGGGGTGGATGCTACCGATGTAGCCAAGCGTCTGATGGACTTTGGGTTCCACGCCCCCACCCTCAGCTTCCCGGTACACGAAACGCTTATGATAGAGCCCACCGAGAGCGAACCGCTCTCTGACCTGGACCGCTTTGCAGAGGCTATGAAGTGCATCTTTGCAGAGTGCGAGGCCATCAAGGCCGGTAAGCTGGATGCTGCCGACAACCCCGTGAAAATGGCGCCGCACACAGCGGTGGAGTGCTGCAGCGACTCCTGGAGCCACCCCTATGGCAGGGAAGTTGCAGCTTTCCCCCTGGAATGGATTAAAGCGAACAAATTCTGGCCCGCCTCTGCCCGTGTGGACAACGGCTACGGCGACCGCAACCTGATAGCCACCCTATAGCTTATGTTCAACCTGTTATACGTAACATGGGACGTCAACCCTGTCCTGTTGCAGATAGGCCCCCTGGCCATACGATACTATTCTTTACTGTTCATAGCCGGCTTCCCGTTCGGCTATTGGCTGTTTACCAAGTTCTACAAACGCGAAGGGAAGAATACCGACCTGCTTGAGCCGCTGCTGTATGCCCTGCTGATTGGCACCATCGTGGGCGCCCGCCTGGGACACTGCCTGTTTTACGAGCCGGAATATTACTTCAAAAACCCCGCTGAGATAATCAAGGTGTGGCACGGAGGCCTTGCCAGCCACGGCGGCGCAATCGGCGTGCTGCTGGCCATCTTCTGGTATGTGGGCCGCTACGGCAAGAAGAATAACTTTGACACCATGTGGCTGCTGGACCGACTGGCCATAGCCATCTGCTTCGCAGGGTGCTGCATCCGCCTGGGCAACCTGTTCAACTCTGAGATATTCGGCGGTGCCACCACCCTCCCCTGGGGCTTCAAATTTGTCCGCTCCGCACAGTGGGTTGCAGAATATGGCCCCACAATTAATCCGCCGGACGGCGCAGCCTGCCATCCCACCCAGATTTACGAGGCGCTCAGCTATCTGCTGCTGGGGCTCTGTCTCCTTTGGGCATACTGGAAAAAGGGAGAGAAAGTCTATAAAGGTACTTTGTTCGGCGTGTTCCTGATAGTATTGTTCGGGATGCGCTTCCTTATAGAGTTCATCAAAAACGACCAGGTAGATTTTGAGAGCGGAATGCTCTTGAATATGGGGCAGCTGCTCAGCATACCGTTTGTTGTGGCGGGTCTCGTGATACTTGTGCTGAGCCTCGTTAAGAAGCGCCCCATGCTGATGATTACTCCAAAGGAGGAACCCAAGGAGAAAGGTCCCCGCATGTCTCACGCAAAGCGGATGGCCGCTGGAATGAAACAGTAGAATCTGTTTGCTAGTGATTAACTTCTATCTTTATGGCTTGTTTTGGCGCTTTTATCAGCCTTCTTCAGTTACATAGGAACCCCTATGCGCCTTCATCAGGCCGTCAAAATCACTCAAAACAGCCTCATAAATCTTATCGCAAACCACTAACAAACAGATTCTTATGATTCTTATAGAGAGTCCCTCACCCGCCTGGAAGGATTATGAACTGATAGACTGCGGCGACTTTTGCAAGCTGGAGCGGTTTGGCAAGTATGTCACAATCCGCCCCGAGCCCAAGGCGCTCTGGAAAAAGAGCATGTCCGATGACGAGTGGAACCGTCTGGCCCATACCCGGTTTATCCCGGGCGGCGGCTTCTCCACCGCCGGGCAGCAGGACAGCGGCTCCTGGAAAACCCTCAAACGGATGGAAGAGCAGTGGCCGGTAACATATCAGCCGCTGGGCCTCACGCTCCGGATGGGCATGACCTCCTTCAAACACGTGGGTGTGTTCCCCGAGCAAGCCCCCAACTGGGAGTTCATCTATGAGAATACATCGCGCCTTGTTGCCAATTCAGGCGGCAAGCCGGTCAAAGTTTTGAATCTGTTCGCTTATACCGGCGGCGCCTCGCTGGCAGCCCGCAAGGCGGGGGCGGATGTCACCCACCTCGACTCCGTGAAGCAGGTCGTAACCTGGGCCCGCCAGAACATGGAGCTCAGCCGCATGGATTCCATCCGCTGGGTAGTGGAAGACGCCCTCAAGTTTGTCCGTCGCGAGGCGCGTCGCGGCAATAAATATCAGGGGATTATGCTGGACCCTCCCGCCTACGGCCACGGCCCCGACGGCGAGAAGTGGAAACTGGACGATTGCCTCTACGAGATGCTCTGCCTGGTGGGAGAAATCCTTGCCCCTAAAGAGAGTTTCCTGATACTTAACCTGTACGCCAACGGCTACTCCTCCCTGCTGTCGGAGACGGCCGTTCGCAGCGCCCTCAACCCGGGCAAAGGAGCCGACGTGGACAGCGGCGAACTGGTCTTGACCGACCGTTTTGGCAAGATATTGCCACTAAGCGTGTTCACGCGGGTGAGATTGTAGGATAAACAGAAATATTTATTACTTTTGCGCTCCATACCTTCTGGTCAGAAATTATTAACCTAACATATCATGCAAAACATTTCAAACTACGATTTCTCCGGCAAAAGAGCCATCGTGAGAGTTGACTTCAATGTTCCTTTGAACGAAAAATTCGAAATCACCGACGACACCCGCATCCGTGCGGCTATCCCTACCCTCAAGAAGGTTCTTGAGAAGGGTGGATCCCTGATTATCATGTCCCATCTGGGCCGTCCCAAGGGTGTTGAAGCCAAGTATTCCCTCAAGCACATTATCTCTGCCGTAGAGGCAAAGCTCGGCGCCAAGATCCAGTTTGCAGATGATTGTATGAAAGCCGATGCACAGGCCGCAGCCCTCAAGCCGGGCGACGTGCTGCTGCTCGAAAACCTCCGCTTCTATGCAGAGGAAGAGGGTAAGCCCAGAGGTCTCGCTGCTGACGCTTCCGATGAAGAGAAGAAAGCTGCAAAGGCTGTCGTCAAGGCCAGCCAGAAAGAGTTCGTGAAGAAGCTCGCTTCTTACGCAGACTGCTATATCAACGATGCATTCGGCACCGCACACCGCGCACACGCTTCCACAGCCCTCATCGCAGAGTACTTCCCCAACGACAAGATGTTCGGTTATGTGATGGAAGGTGAAATCAAGGCCATCAACACCGTTCTGGAGTCTCCTCAGCGCCCGCTCACAGCAATCATCGGCGGCAGCAAGGTATCTTCCAAGATTGGCATCATCTCCCACCTGCTTGACCTGGTGGACAACCTGGTTATCGGCGGCGGTATGGTTTACACCTTCAAGAAGGCTCTCGGCGGCAAGGTCGGCAAATCTCTCTGCGAAGATGACCAGCAGGATGTGGCACTCAACGTGCTCTCCGAGGCAAAGAAAAAAGGCGTCAAGGTTTACCTCTCCGACACTGTAGTGGCAGCTGACGATTTCAGCAACGATGCCAAAACGATAATCTGCCCCTCCGACAATATTCCCGATGATTACGAGGGTGTAGATGCAGCTCCCGAATCCGTAGAAAAGTTCCGCGAAGTTATTCTCGCCTCCAAGACCATCCTCTGGAACGGCCCCGTGGGCGTATTTGAGATGCCCAACTTTGCAAAGGGCACCAACGCAATCGCCCAAACCCTCAAAGAGGCCACCGACAAGGGTGCGTTCACCCTGGTAGGCGGCGGCGACAGCGTTGCAGCAGTCACCCAGATGGGTTATGCCGACAAGGTCAGCTACGTCTCCACCGGCGGCGGCGCAATGCTCGAATATCTGGAAGGCAAAGTCCTCCCCGGCATCGCAGCAATCCAGGGCTAAAACCCCTTTTGCCCAAGAGCCAAAAGAGGCCGACTCTCCACTGAGCCGGCCTCTTTGGTATAATAATGTATCGGAATTACTCCGGGCGCATGGTTTTGACGTAGGCGCAGGAGCGGGCGACGCTCTCGTAGGGGTCGCTCCCCTCGGGGAAACCTTCCTGCTCCACAACCTGGTATTTCATACCGGCGAGGGATGCATACTTGTAAATTGTGGGGAAATCAACTATGCCGGTATCGGGGTCACCTACCTCAACTTCGTCCTTTACGTGCCACATGTAGAAGCGGCCGGGGTTGGCCTTGAACAGCTCCACAATATCGGCGCCGCCCACGGTAGCCCAATAGAGATCTATCTCAAAGAAGACCTTGTCGGGATCGGTATTGGCCAGAAGGAAATCGTACCAGCTGATTTCTGAGCCATCTTCCTGCGTATATTTGAACTTGAACTCGTTGTCGTGGTTGTGATAACCGAACTTGAGCCCCTGCCCGTTACACATCTCACCTACCTTATTATAGAGTTCGCAGTAGCGCGCCAGGGTCTGGAGAGAATCGCAAGCCATGGCGGGAGCCACAATCGCGATGCAGCCGGCTGCGGCATGGTGCTCGATTGCACGGCGCCACCATGCAACGCAATCTTCCATAGGCGTGCAATCGGGGTTTGGACCGTTGGTGTGAGAAGAGAGCACCTGCAGGCCGTTTGCCTCGCAGAGCGCTTTGAACTCCTCAGGTGTACGGCCGTAGAACAGCCCTGCTTCATCGTTGTAATTAGCCATCTCCACAAAGGAGTAGCCGGCCTCTGCAATCTTGGCCAGGCCATCTTCCAGCGGGTTCAGGGAGGACCTTACAGAATACATCTGAAGGCCTATAAAATCGTTGGCGCTCTTCTCTTTGCAGCCATAAGCCGCAAAGAGCGAGAGCGTCAAAACGATTGCCGTGAAAAACCTTTTCATGGCAACTATGTCAGGGATTAGAGCTCCTTAACCTTCAGGTTGCGATACCAAACGGTGTCACCATGGTCCTGGAGACCGATGTAACCCTCGTGGTTCTCGCCACCTACGTTGAGGATGTACTGATAAGACTCAGGCATGTTGGCCTCGGAGAACTTGCTGTTGTTGATTTGCTCCTCCCACTTCGGGGTCCAGAGGTGATATTCAACTACAGGCTCGCCGTTCTGGTAGTGAACAACAGTACCTTCGTAAACCATTATCTTGGCGGTATTCCACTCACCTGCAGGCTTGGCGTTCTGCGGATTTGCAGGGATGATGTCATACAGCGAAGCGCTCTGGCGGTTGCCGTCGCGACCAAGCTTAGCGTCAGGGTGACGCTCGTTGTCAAGAATCTGGTACTCAGGGCAGGTCTGGAAGATAGAGAGACCGGGAACCTCCTGTGCGAGGTAGAAGACGCCGGAGTTTGCACCCTCGGAAACCTTCCACTCAAAGGTGAACTCAAAGTTTTTGAACTTGGTGGTGTAGATGATGTCACCGCCGTCAACTGCGCCAGCCTCACCGCGGCCGCTGCCGTTGATCTTTATGCAACCGTCCTCGATGGTCCATGCACCGGGAACGTGGTCGGTGTTATAACCGCGCCAGCCTTCAAAAGTCTCGCCGTCGAAGATAGCCACTGCGTCGTCTGCAGCTGCATCTGCTGCGGCAGCAGCTTTCTTTTTGTTCTTGCAGGCGCCAAGAGAGAGCACCATAAGGCAGAGAACTGCCAATGCAAATATTTTCTTCATAATTCTGTTATAATAGTTATAGTTTATTCGGGCATGTTAGGCAGTGCGAAGCCCTCGCGGTAGGTGTGCTTGATAAGCTCTGCTGCGAAAGCCTGTGCATTGATGGGGTCGGTGTATTTGTCCTCGAAAGTCGGGTGACCATCGTGTACGCTGAAGCCGTCCTTAACCTTGAACTGAATTGTCTCGTCGGGGTTGATGTTGGTGAACTTCATGTTCTTGCCGTCCCATGCGAGCTCACGGTTGAGGCCCTGCAGACGAACTGCGAGAACACCCATTACAACCATCTCGTTCAGAGGACCTGCAAACTGGAAGTCAGACTTGCAAGGTACGCGGTTCTCCTTGGACTCCTTGCAGGCACGGATAAAGTCTGCATGGTGATCCTGGTTCTCAACCTCGCGGGTAACGCTTGCTGCGGGGATGGGTTTGCCGCTGAGCAGCCAAGGGTTAACGCCGTAGCAGCCGCATACGAGAACGTCCTTGGTTCCGTAGAAGATTGCTGCACCACCGCTCTGGTTCATGTTCCTGCCGATAGGCCAGCCTGCAGGGAAGTCGGGCTTCAGGCCACCGTCGTACCATGTAACTTCGCACTCAGGCATAGCCACCTTAGGCATATTGTCACGAGCAGGGAAGCGGAACTTAACTATCTGTGCATTAGGTGCGCAGTCAATCATCAGGTTGGTAGAGCTACCCTGGCATGCGATAGGGCTGCCGAGCTTGAGGGCGTCAACTACCGGCTGGAGGATGTGGCAAGCCATATCACCGAGTGCGCCGGTACCGAAGTCCCACCAGCCACGCCAGTTCCAGGGGTGATAGATGGTGTTGAAAGGACGATACTTGGCAGGGCCGATGAACAGATCCCAGTCGAGAGTGTCGGGGATGGGATCCACGCCTGCAGGAGTCTCAAGACCCTGGGGCCAGATAGGACGGTCGGTGAAAGCGTCAACCTTGCGAACCTCACCGATGAGACCGCTCTGGATGGCCTCAATCACCTGACGGGTGGAGTTGAGAGATGCACCCTGGTTACCCATCTGGGTTGCAAGACCGTTAGCTGCAGCCAGCTTGGTGAGCAGGCGGGTCTCATAAACAGTGTGGGTCAGAGGCTTCTCGCAATATACATGCTTGCCCATTGCAAGTGCCTGGGCAGCGATGCAGGCATGAGTGTGGTCTGCAGTACCTACTACTACTGCGTCAAACTCGTTGCCGATCTCGTCGAACATCTTGCGGTAATCTTTGTACTTCTTTGCGTTGGGGAAGCGTGCCATCTCGTTGGCAGCATAGTTCCAGTCGCAGTCGCACAATGCAACGATGTTCTGGGACTCCATACCGTTGATGTCAGCTGCACCACGGCCGCCGATACCTACACCCACGATGTTGAGCCTGTCTGTTGCGGCAGCCTTTTTAGCCTTCTTGGGAGCTGCTGCTGATGCAGAAGTTGACCAGAACGGAGTAGAAGCGATGGCAGCAGCACCTGCAGCCATTGCGCTTGTTTGAAGGAATGACCTTCTTGACATGTTTTTACTCATACTCGGTAAATGTTTATAAAATATTGGTTAATTGTTGTTTATAGTCTCTTGACACGTACGTTGCGGATCCACAGGCGGTCGCCGTGACCCAGGAAGCCGATATAGCCGCTGGTGCGTTTCAGGCCCGGGTGCTCGTTGCCGTCGATGGTGCCGTTCTTGCTGGCCTCTACGATGTCACCCTCGGTGACTACCTGACCGTTGACGGTCACGCGGATGTAGCTGCCTTTCATGTAAATCTCCTCGCTGTTCCACTCGCCGACGGGGTTGAGGGCGTCGCGGTTCTTGGCGGGGATGATACCGTAGAGCGAGCCGTGGTACTGATAAGGTGCCAGCCAGCCCTTGTAGATATCGTTGTAGTGGTCCAGAATCTGCACCTCGTAACCCTCATAAGCAGAGTCTCCCACGCCGGGGGAGCGGACACCCACACCGTTATTGGCGCCGGGGGTGAGCTTGAACTCAAAACGATAGATGAAATCGGCATACTCCTCGTTGGTATAGAGGTCGCCGACCCAGTTGCCACCGCGGCTGCGGCTCTCAACTGCAATGACACCGTCTTTCACGTTATAATCGACTTTGTTGCCATGCCACTTGTGAAGGCTGGTGCCGTCGAACAGCATCTCAAAGCCCTCTGCCTCCTCTTCCGGAGAGAGCTTGGTGGGCTCTACGCTCGGAAGCTCATGGATGTAAAGGTCACGGTAAGCGATGCGGCTGCCGTGTGCCTGCAGCTCGATGTATTCCTCAGCGGGGATGGGGAGGTCGCGGTTCCAGTAGTTCTCGAGAACGATGTTGTCCACTACCAGCTGGCCGTTGAGATAAACGGTGACGCGCTCACCCTGCATCTTGATATAGAAGCTGTTCCACTCGCCAACCGCGTTGTCTGCGATTACCAGAGGGATGCGCTCTGTCTTCTGGTTGTTATAGAGTCCGCCGCTGCCGACCTGTGCACCAACCCATACGCGGGCGGTGTCCCAGATCTGTACCTGAGGGCAGGAACGCAGATAGATACCTGCATCACCCTCTTTCTGGCCGGGATAAATCTTCCAGTCGAGATACATCTCAAAGTCTTTGTACTTCTTGGTGGTGCAGAGGTTGTCGTATGCATGACCTACGAACTCGATGTTGCCGTTTTCAACAACCCAGTTCTCTGCCATCACCTTGTTGGCCTTTGCCTGGGCAGCTGCGAGCTGCTTTGCAGAGAGCTTGTAACGGAGGAACGGGTCACCCTCGCCATATTCGTTGGTGGGGATCATACCCTGCCAGCCGGTAAGGTCTTTGCCGTTGAACATGGATACATAACCGGGATCGTCGGTGGGAACTGCAGCGAGATAATTCTCGATGCGCTGCAAATCGTAAGGATAGTCGCGGCCGGTATCAACGCTCTTGATACGGTTCATCAGAGCCACGATTTCGGGACCATAGAAGCTGGGGTTGCGGGTTGCAATGTTGCGGATTGCGCTGGCAGCCTCTACCTCAGTGGCCTTGTCATCCAGGAATTTAGCAGCATACATAATGCCCTGGAATGCGCCGGTCTCACCGATGCGCTCCAGAATTGCGTTCTTCTGGGCAGCTTCAGTAGCATAATCCATTACTGCGCGGTAGCGGAGCAGGCGCTGCGCGCCAGGTTCCTCAGCAGCCTCCACCTTCTCCATATAGGATGCGATGGCCTTCTCAGTAAGGTCCTTATCAGAAGTGTTCTTGCTCAGGATGTCGATAATCTGAGGCATGCTTGCCACCTTGATGATCATCGGCCAGTAAGCCGCTTTGCTCTGGGGAGTAACGATATTGTTGCGGTTGGAGAGAAGCTCGTATTTCTCGGCATCGCTCTTGCCATCCAAAGCAGCCAGGATAGCGTCCTGGATCTTTGCACGGTTCGCCTCACCGCTGCTCTCCAGCAGGGAGTAGAGGGTCAGCAGGTCATCACCTTCAGCAACTGATGCCAGGGCGGAGAATGCCGCATCGCCAACCTGTTGGCTGTCGTCAAACAGGCTGCCGAGAACCAGGGACTTGTAGTTGAGAGACTCGCGCTGGCTGATGAGGTTTAGGATTGCCTGTTTGCCGGCATCACCCGCTTTGTCAAAATAGGGAGCCACAACATCCGCCACTCTGCCGGGGATGCAGCGCAGGCAGGACTCAGCCAATGCCACATCATTTGCATCGCTGCTGGTGAGCATCTTGGCCATTGTGGGAAGAGCGCAGCCGCAACCAGATTTGGTGAGAGCCCAAGCAGCTTCCTTGCGGATGCGGGCGTCAGAATCTGAAAGATATGACTTGAAGGTCTTTGCAAGAGACTTGTCTTTCTGCTCGCCCAGCCACCAGATGAGGTCGGCCTTGTTGTCGAGGCTCTTGACTTTGGGAAGTGCCTCAACGATAGCAGTTTTAGCCGCATCTACATTGCTCACCTTGTTGAGCATGTCAAAGAGGGTTACATTGTCCACACCCTTCTTGAGGCTGTTCACGATATCCTTGATCTTGGGTTCCGGGGTTGTGCCGGGATCCAGTTCAGAGGAGGTGGTAACATTCTTGCCTTCATAGTTGTCGCCAAGGAAGAGGAGCTGGCGGACAAAGAGCTGCTTGATGGTCTCGTCCTTTGTTTTGTCTGCATAACCCTTGAATGCATCTTTCACATTCTCGAGGGTCTCGCCGCCCATCTCGGTAGCCTTGGTGGTGATGGCGCTCAGGGCAAACTCAACGGGAACCATGGAGTCGTCCTGCTTCTCCAGCATATTGTAGAGCAGGTCCATACCCTCTTTTCCGGTACCGATGAGCTCGGTGGCAAGCTCGTTATAGAGCTTCATGTCCTTAGCGGGGAACTTTGCCAGAGCGTCACCAACTACGGTGCTGGCTTTACGCTGACTGGGTTGCGCAAAAATGTTCACCGACATGAACATCAGCACAACACATAAAATGCTATTAGCTATTATCTTTTTCATAATGATAACTTATCTTATTAGAAGCTTTTTTGTAATGGTTAACGATTAGATTTATTGGGATGTTTTGAGTGATTTTTCCGACCTGATGAAGGCGCATAGGGGTTCCTATGTAACTGAAGAAGGTTGGGAAAAGCGCCAAAACAGGACATAAAGATTGAAGTTAATTATTGCAAAAGAGCTTCTACAATTTCCATGGAGCGCGCATAGGCTGGTAAACCAGACGGTTGGCGGCATCGTCATTGATGAATTCCTGCTTTTCGGAGTCGAAGTAGAGGGTGCGGCCAAGCTGCAGCGCCACAGCACCGATGTTGACCAGGGTGCAGCTGCGGTGGCCGTTGATCTCGTTGAGGGCAAATTTCTTGCGGGTACGTACGCACTCCAGGAAATCGGTCTCCTGAGGCAGCGGATCGGGGAAGTCTGCAAGTTTATCCTTCCAACCGGGGATATCGCATACGAAATTGTTGTAAACGTTGCCGTTGGGGCCCTGGATATACGGGGTCTTGGGGTCGCCGAAGTCTTCGCCCCAGAGGACGATCTGGCAACCGTCGGCATAGGTGTATTTAATCTCGCGCCAGGTACCGGCAGCGTCGTAATGCTGCTGGGGAGCGTCAATCTCAACCTTTACAGGGCTCTCGTCGTCCTTGCCCAGCAGATACTGGACGGGGTCGAGGTAGTGCTGGCCCATGTCGCCAAGTCCGCCGGCATCGTAGTCCCAATAGCCGCGGAAGGTGTCGTGGCAGCGGTGCTCGTTATACGGCTTGTAGGGTGCGGGACCCAGCCAGAGGTCGTAATCGAAGTAGCTGGGGATGGGCTGGGGATCAAGATGCTCCTTACCTACCCAGAAGAACTTCCAGTCAAAACCGGTGTGCTTGGAAACGGTCACTTTGAGGGGCCATCCCAGCAGACCGCTCTGAACGAGCTTCTTCAGGGGAGCCACCTCTGTGCCGAGGCCGTAGAAGGTATCCTCAAAGCGGAACCAGGTGTTAAGTCGGAAAATGGTGTTGTAGCGCTTCATCGCCTCAACAACTCTCTTACCCTCGCCAATGGTACGGGTCATGGGCTTTTCACACCATACATCCTTGCCAGCCTTGGCAGCCTCGATGGACATTATTGCATGCCAGTGAGGCGGGGTGCAGACGTGTACGATATCCACGTTGGGGTCGTTGATCAGGTCCATGAAGTCGTGGTAGCAGGCTACCTGGCCGAATCCGGCCTCTTTGGCCATTTTCTCGCCCCTGTCCAGACGGGTCTGGTCAACGTCGCAAACTGCAACCAGACGGTCAGGCATGTGGAAGTGGTGGCCGCGGCCGATGCCGCCGAAGCCGATGATACCCTTTGTCAGTTGGTCGCTGGGAGCAATGTAACCTTTACCGCCGAGCACGTGGCGCGGCAAGATGGTGAACGCAGCCACAGCCGCTGTTCCCTTGAGGAATTGTCTTCTGCTTGTCATGTCTTTTATTGTTATTTAACTGATATTAAATCTGTTATATGATATTTCGGTCCGTTTTGGTTCAATATCTGTCAAAATTAAGCATTTTTCGTGGAAAAATACGCCCCTATAAAGAAAAAAGAGAGGATTATTTCCTCTCCATTTCTCTTCTCAAATCTTTCTCTTTAATGGACTCCCGCTTGTCAAACTCCCGCTTGCCCCGGGCAAGGGCGATTTCAAGCTTTGCGAACCCCTTGTCGCTTATAAAAATCTTCACTGCGACTATGGTCATCCCCTTCTCCCGCGTGGAGCGCTGCAGGCGGCGCAGTTCCCGCTTGGTGAGCAGCAGTTTGCGGTCACGCATCGGGTCGTGCCGGTTGTAGCTCCCCCACCAGTACTCTGCCACGTTCATATTGCGAACATATAACTCACCGCCCACAAAATAGCAGTATGCATCCACAAGGGAGGCCTTCCCGGCCCGGATAGATTTGATCTCGGTACCGGAGAGCACAATGCCGGCCGTGAACTTCTCGATGAACTCGTAATCAAAGGAAGCCCGGCGGTTTTTTATTACTATGGTGCTCTTTGCCTTTGGCATAATCCGCTGTCTGTTTTTCGTAGAGATCGTCTTCGACGTCCGCAAATATAGCATAAAAAACGTACCTTCGCAGTATGTTCGAGGAATACGATATCGTTTGCGTGCTGGGGCCCACCGCCTCCGGAAAGACCCGCTACGCTGTTGACCTGGCCCGCAGGATGGGGGCGGAGATACTCTCTGCCGACTCGCGTCAGGTTTACCGCGGGATGGATATCGGCACCGGAAAGGACCTCGATGAATACGGCGATGTCCCCTACCACCTGATTGACATAGTAGATGCCGGCACCAAATACGACATCTACCAGTACCAGCGCGATTTTGAGCGGGCCTACCGCGACATTATCCAGCGGGGCAAAAGGGCGATAATCTGCGGTGGGAGCGGCCTTTACATAGAGGCGGCCTGCTGCGGCTACTCCCTGCCCGACGTCCCCGCCGACCCCGCCTTGCGGGCAGAGCTTGAAAAGTATGATGATGAGACCCTTATAGCGCGCCTGGCCAGTCTCAAGACGCTCCACAACCACACTGACTACGACACCCGTCGCAGGCTGATCCGCGCCCTGGAAATCGCAATCTGGGAGAGTACCCACCCGGTGGAGCGGAGCGACTATCTCCCCAAAAAAACAAAATTCATCGGGATCAATGTCTCACGGGAAGAGCGGCGCGCTCGCATTGACCGCCGCCTGGACGAGCGCCTTGATGCTGGGATGATAGATGAGGTCAAACGGCTTCTGGACAGCGGCATTGCCCCGGAGGACCTGATTTATTACGGCCTGGAATACAAGTTCGTGACCCGCTACCTGATTGGCGAGCTCACTTATGAAGAGATGAAAAGCGGCCTCAAGACCGCTATTCATCAATTTGCGAAACGCCAGATGACCTGGTTCCGCGGTATGGAGAGGAGGGGTATAGAGATCGAATGGGTGGACCCTATACGGTCATAATCTCCTTCTCTTTGGCATCCAGAACCTCATCGACTTTTTTAACAAACTTGTCGGTGAACTTCTGAACCTTCTCCTCGTCGTCTTTCTCCACATCTTCCGGCAGACCCTCTTTCTGCAATTTCTTGAGGGACTCCATAGCCTCGCGGCGGGCGTTGCGCACGCTCACCTTTGCAGTTTCACCGGCAGTGCGGGCCTTCTTGACCAGCTCGCGACGACGCTCCTCTGTGAGCGCGGGGACATTGATGCGGATAACCTCGCCGTTATTCTGGGGGGTGAAGCCCAGGTTGGCGTCCATGATAGCCTTCTCAATGGTGTGGATCATGCTCTTGTCCCAAGGCTGGATAAGCATGGTCTTGGCATCGGGAGTAGTTATGTTGGACATCTGGGGCAGCGGGGTGGCGGCTCCGTAGTAATTAACAATCACAGAAGCAAAAACCTCGGGGTTGGCCTTGCCTGCCCGGTAGGTTTTAAGCTCTTCCTGGAGATGCGTCACCGCATCCTCCATCTTGAGTTCCGCAAACTCAAGAACTTCTTTTGCTTTCTCAATCATATCTGAAACTTTTAAAAATTATCCATTACTAACCACCGTGCCGAGATCCTTGCCCGCCACGATTCCTTCCAGCGTACCCTCATCCTCCATCTTAAACACAACGATGGGGATGTCGTTCTCGCGGCAAAGGGTAAACGCTGTGGCGTCCATCACTTTCAAATTGTCTGCCAAAGCCTTTTCAAAGGTGAGGGTATGATATTTCCGGGCATCGGGGTTCTTCATGGGGTCGCTGTCGTACACGCCATCTACCTTTGTCCCCTTGAGCAGCGCGTCCGCGCCGATTTCACAGGCACGCAGGGCTGCTGCTGAGTCGGTGGTAAAGAAGGGGTTTCCGGTGCCGCCGGCGATTATTGCCACGCCGCCGTTCTTCATTACCTCGACCGCCTCGTCGCGCACATAATATTTGCACATAGGCTCTACGCGGGTGCTGGAGAAAACCTCTGCGGGCACCCCCTCCGCCTTGATGAACAGCGAAAGGCCGATGGAATTGATGATGGTGGCGAGCATGCCCATCTGGTCGCCGCGAACCCGCTCAAAACCGGCCCCGGCACCCTGCAGGCCGCGGAAAATATTACCGCCGCCGACCACAATCGCCACCTGGGCGCCGCTCTTTGCCACTGCGGCTATCTGACGTGCGAACGTTGCTATAGTTGCCTCGTCCAAACCCTTCCCGGAGGCTCCTGCAAGGGCCTCTCCGCTGAGTTTGAGAAGAATCCTGTTGTATTTCATAGCTTGGTTTTTCAATTAAATTCTAACAAAAGTATTCAAAGATTATGTTATTTACAACTTTAGGGTTAACTTTGCACCACTTAAAGGAAAAAGAAACAAAAATCATAACTATGGCAAAACTCTTCACATCTTCTATCGGCAAAAAGCTCATTATGAGCGTCACCGGTCTGTTTATGATTCTCTTCCTGACCATGCACATGGTGCTTAACTTCACCAGCGTGTTCAGCGCAGAGACTTTCAAGGCTGTGTGCGATTTTATGGCGCTTCCGATTGTGACCATCATGGTCCCCGTCCTTGCCGCAGGCTTTATCTTCCACATTATCTACGCCTTCGTACTTGAAATCGGGAACATGAAGGCACGCGGCGGTGTCAAGAGATATGAAGTTTCCAATAAGGCGGCTACCGATTCATGGGCTGCCCGCAATATGATCTGGCTGGGCATCATCGTGCTTTGCGGCCTCTGCCTCCATCTCACCCACTTCTGGGCAGACATGCAGCTGGCCGACCTCACCGGCGGTAAGGCTGCCGACCCCAACATGCTGCTGGGTCAGACATTCGGCTCCTGGTGCATCACCATCATCTATCTGATATGGTTCTTTGCCCTCTGGATGCACCTCACCCACGGTTTCTGGAGCGCTTTCCAGACCATCGGCTGGAGCAACAACGCATGGTACAAGCGTACCAAAGTCATCGGCATTATCTATGCTACCCTGCTTATGGGCGGTTTTGCAGTCACTGCAATTGTTGCCTGCCTGAAAGCAAACGGCCTATTATAACGGGCGCTGCCCGCACCCGCCGCTCCGCTCTGGCTATTCTGTAGGCCTACCCGCGCGAGCTACGCTATCGGCTGATGCCGATTGTTAACACAGGTACTTCTCTATTATAGAGTCACAGATAAAAAATTTATCGCGGGGGATGCGCAAGCAATCCCCCGCTTTTTCTAATACCCCCTGGTCACTGATCAGGGATTTCTCCACGCCGCGGGCGGTACGGAGGCCAAGCATTATCTGTTCGTTGTAGATATCGCGCTCTGAGAGAGTTTCTCCGCCGCCGGGAGGAAGAATGCCCGATTGAAGCGCGGTGCAATATTCTTCCACAGAAGGATTGTTCCAACGCCGGCTTGCGTTGCCGTCAAAAGAATGTGCGGCAGGGCCCAGCCCAAGATATGCGGTGCGGTCCCAGTATGCACTGTTATGGCGCGAATGGCGGCCCGGGCGACAGAAGCTTGACACTTCATATTGCTCGTAACCCGCCCCCTGCAACTCTTCCTGCAGCATGGCGTATTGGCGCGCACATGTTTCATCGTCTGGCTCTACATACTTCCCCTGAGCCGCCAGTTCCGCCAGTGTGCTCTCCGAATCTAAGCTCATCTGGTAGGCGGAGATGTGTTCCGGAGCAAGCCCTGTGGCCCGCTTCAGGGTATCGAGCCACTGCCCTTCTTCCAGGCCGGCGAAGCCGAATATCAGGTCGATGGAGATGTTGTCAAAGTCCGCCTCGCGCAACTTTTTGAACGCGGATATGGCGGTGGCGGCGTTATGGCGACGGTTCATCCATCTAAGATGCCGGTCGCAAAACGACTGCACCCCCATACTGATCCTGTTCACGCCTATCTCCTTCAAGGCGGGCAGCAGACCGCTGCATGTTACCACATCCTCCGGATTGACCTCAACGGTGAACTCTTCCACTGCGTCAAGGTCAAAACCGGCCGCAAGCATGTCATGGATGGTCCGGAACTCGTCCGGGGAGAGCAGCGACGGGGTCCCGCCGCCAAAGTAGATGGTCTTTGCCCCCCCATGACCCGCGAGGTATCCGCGCCGGAGGGCTATTTCACGGCCAAGAGCCTCGATATAACGGGTATGCGACCCCTGCCGGGGGCACACCTCGGAATAGAATCCGCAATAAGTGCAGAAAGAGGCACAAAACGGGATATGGAGATATATCCCGGCCAAAACTATCTCAGGATAAGGTCTGCGCTGCCCAACTTGCCGTCGGCACTGTAAACGTCAACAGAATATGTACCCTTGGTAAAGTTGCCGTCGCCGGAGAAGTAGATGCTCATCTCAACCTCGCTCCCCTGGTAGTCGACCTCGCGGGATGCACTGCAAACCATCTGCTCGCCGCCGGCGGTGAACATCTTCTGGTCTCCGGAGGTCATCAGGATGCCGTCGGGACCCTTGACGCGAATATAGACGCGCCTGTACCCCGTCTTGGCGAGGGCATTTTCTATCAAGCAGAGGTCGGTGCGAAGCTTGACCACACGGCTGCTGCGGTCGGTTGCGCTGCCGCTGCCGTTGATGCCGACCAGCGCTATGCCGCGGGCCTTGAGCACACTTCCCTTGGAAACCTGTTTCTCCAGGTTGTCGGTGGTATTGCGCAGTTCATCATATTTCTTGCGGCTGGCGTCGGCCTCCTTCTTGGCGTTGGTAGCCTCCTCGCGCAAGGTGCTGTTCAGGTTATTGAGAGAGTCTATCTGAACTATGTAGTGCTTCATTATGGAGCGCATCGTACCCAGCTCATTCTCATACTTCTTGATCTGGGCGCGGTTGGTGGCCTCGGTCTTCTTCAGGCGCTCAATCATCTGGTCTACCTTCTCGCGCTCCACCGCCAGCGAGTCGGAGAGCATGGTGCTGTTGGTCTGCAATGAGTCATAGTCACTGCGGAGGGCTATCATCTGCTCTGTAAGGTCGGCCTTCTCTACCTTGAGCTGGGTCACGATCTTGTTGTTGTTGATCCAGATAATCACCAGGGCTATCAACAGCATCGCCGCCACCATACCCAGGGCGATTATTATTTTTCTTAATTTCTCGGCCGTTTCCATATGCTCAAGTATTATGTTATTTGATACAAAAATAGTTAAATTTGCAATAATCAAACCATTTAGTCTTATGAAATACCTTATTCGTTCGCTGAAATACCTGTTGTACTTTGTTATAATTTTTTTCCTGTGCCTGGTGATTGTGAGTGTTTTCTCACACCAGAGCCTCGCCAACATTCCGGCGCTTTTCAAAGAGGGCTCCATGCTCCCCATCTGCCTCATATTCCTTGGGGTTGCTGCGCTTTACCCCGCCGTGGGCTACCGCAAGGGGCGCCTGAACCTGGACGGCGAATGGAAAGAATATCGCAGCGCCGTGGTGGAGACAATGGAGGGAGCCGGCTACCAGCTGATTAGCGAAGACGACAACAAGATGGTCTGGCGCAGCACCCGGCCGCTGATCCGCCTCACCCGTATGTGGGAAGACACCATCACCTTCGAACGGCAGGAGAGCGACCCTTATCTGGTGCTGGTGGACGGCCCCAGCCGCGATACCTTCCGCATTGTGGGGGCCGTGTATTACAACTATAGAATGTCCCACCCCCAAAGCGAAGAATAGATGAAAACCGTCAAGTATTACGCCAATGACGTAGAGGCCCAGATGGACCGCTCCCTGCTGGAGGCGGAGGGCATCACAAGCAACGTTCTCAACGAGAATATGAATTACGCGGGTTATTTTGCCGGCAGCAATTTTGATATCCAGCTGGTGGTTGCGGACGAGGACTACGACCTGGCCATCAAGATTCTGGCCGCTCCCCCGGAGCCTATCGAAGAATAGTTTACATGCCCGTCGCTAAGGCTGCAACTCCTCAATAAGAGAAGCCGCTACGGAGAGCTGGGCGTAAAAGTCTGCACCAAAGGCGGCGATGATGGGCTCTTTCAGGAACTTATATACTTTGATCCCTTCGCGGCGTCCCTTCTTAAATGCACACTTGCAGAGATTCCAGCGGTGAAGGTTCAGCGCCTTGCTCCCGTCGGAGAAGGTTACAACCCGTATCGGATAGAGGCGGCAGGAGATTGGTTTGACGAAATCGCACTTGCCATTGATATGTGCCCTCTCCACTGCACACAGGCAATTCCCCCCCTCAAAAAAAGTGAACGCGCAAGGTTTGTCCGGATTCTCACAAAGGGTCTTGTTGCCGGCTGCGGCACGCTCGGCGGGCGTCATCTCCATCAGCGGCGTCACCATATCGCCGTCGCCATCAATCTCAAAAAGACCTTTTGCAGCAACGCACTTTCGTCCGCAGTCTGTCATTATCGGGCTGAATGCAGGCCAGGCCCTCTCCAAAGCCCCCTCTTCACCTTTTTCCAGCGGCGCTCCGCTCTCCCCAATCACGCAGCACGCCCCCATGCACACGGCATAATCGCACGCAAAGTACTCTGTGAGAATCTCGTCGGAGATCAGGATGTCGTCTATAGAGATCATCTATTCTCTCAGCGGCTGATATACGACATGATAATGTCGGCAAGGGCATCTTCGCTGTGGTCGTCGGCATTCAGTACAACATCGTAGTTGCGCAGGTCATAGCGGCTCACCCCGGCATAGCGCTTCACATAATTCTCCCGTGCGCTGTCAAGCTTGTTGATTATCTCAGCTGCCTCTGCTTCAGAGATGCCCTGCCTGGACATGACCCGCTGGATGCGATGCTGCATTGATGCGGCGATGAATACATTCAACTTGTTGGGATGATTCTTGAAAACATAGAAGCCAGAACGCCCGGCCACAACACAGGAGCCGATTGCCGCAAAACTTCTAAGAATCTCCACCTCAGCTTTGAAAAGATCGTCGGTGGTGACAGCGGAACCTATCTCCTTGCTGTATCTTGAATTGAAGCCCAATGCATCCATGGTGGGCATCGGGGATACTTTAGATACAATATCGGCAAGCCAGCCCTTCTTTTCTCCTTTAAGACGCTCAATCTCATCTGCGCTGAGATTGAACTTTTTCTCAAGCGCTTCCAGCAGGAATTTATCGCAATAGCGGGCGCCCAGTCTTTCTGCCAGTATGGCGCCGACAGTATGGCCGCCGGAGCCAACCTCACGGCTGATGGTAATGACAAAAGGGTTATTTGTATTCATAATGCTCAATATTTTACTGGAGACGGAAAGCCATATAGGTTATAGGCAACCCCTCTGCAAGGAATTTCTGCTCGTAATAAGTCTTTACATTGAGGATGTCATCCTCGGTGACGCGGCCGGAACCGTAAATATCGTTGTTGGCCTCAAGAATTTCCAGCTTCTGTTCGCGGGCCACCTCAAGGGTATACTCGTGCAACAGCTGGCTGTCGGTCTTGAGATTGACTATGCCGCCAGGCTTCAGGAACGCACGGTAGCGATCCAGGAACACCGGCGAGGTGAGCCGGCGGTTGGCGCTCTTGGGTTGCGGGTCGGCAAAGGTTATCCAGATTTCCGAGACCTCGCCCGGGGCGAATATCGATTTGATAAAGTCGATGCGGGTGCGCAGGAAAGCGACGTTGGGCATCTGGTTAAGGGTGGCGAACTTGGCCCCTTTCCAGAGCCGCGCTCCCTTGATGTCCACCCCGATATAGTTTACATCCGGATTGCGTTGGGCCAGCGCAATGGTATATTCCCCCTTACCGCAGCCCAGCTCCAGCACTATCGGATTGCTGTTGTGAAACACATCACGCCCCCAGTTACCCTTGAGCGGATGGCTGCCGGAGAGCATCTGCTCCGTTGTGGGCTGGATCAGGCAGGAGAATGTCTCGTTCTCTGCAAACTTGAAGAGTTTATTCTTGCTCATCGCACACCCCCTTATATGAAAAACCTAACGCCATGATGCGTTTCTGGTCAACCTGGTCCTTTGCAGTGACAAGCACCCTCCAGCGCCCGGGAACAGTGTCGCAGGTGATGTTCTTCCGCCATCCCCACTGATTGTCCAGAGCTCCGCCGCGCCGCTTGAACTGGACCTGAGCCCCGCTGCCGAGCGCATTTTTCTGGCGGACATTGCTCACCACCGGGAAAGCCACCGTCTCTTTATATGACTCGTGGTTGGGAGAGATTACCTCAAAGGTAAGGTCCACCGTCTCCTTGAAGAGCTGGGTGGCATCCAGCCTGCAAACCAGTGTAGTAGAATAGGTTATACCCTCCTCCATGGGCAAATCAAAGCTGATGCCCATGCTCAGGTCTTCTGGCAGCGTGTCCTGCACCAGCGAAAACTGCTCGTGCGGGTCGTCGCAGGCAGCGACCACCAGGGCACATACCACCGCAAACAAAAACTTAAGACTTGCTTTCATTCTTGTCGTTCCTGTTCCTGCGGCGGTTGTTATTGTTGTGGTTATGCCCGCCACCCTTATTGCCTTTAGCGCCACCATTGTCGCCATTGTTGGCAGTGCTATCGCTACCTTGCTTGCTCCCTTTGCCGCCGCTGTTGCCGGCATTTTCTCCTCCCTTGCTCCCTTTGCCGCCGCCTTCGCCAGCGTTGTTGTCGTTACCGCCACGTCCGCCGTGACCCTTGCCGCGCTCTTTGCCGCGATCCTTGCTGCGACGCTTGCCGTTAGAGTCAAAGCGGGCTATGTTGTCGCCTTCTCCGCCAGTAACAAAGTCGGGCGTGTCGTCGCTACCGCGTGACTTCTCAATCACCGGATCTCCCTTGGCCCCGCGACGGTTCAAGGCCTTTATCTGCACCACCTGCTCCGCGCTCAGCGGGAACATGTTGGCCATATTGTTCTTATCGAAAGAGAACCACATAGTGCCCATAAGCACGTCTGTCTTAACCAGATATGCGAGTCCGTCCTTGAAATCGAGCGGTTCGCGGGCATCGGGCAGCGCCTTGCGGGCATCAATGTATGTGGATGCCTCGTAATTGATGCAGCATTTGAGCTTGCTGCACTGCCCCGCCAGCTTCTGCGGATTGAGCGCCAGATCCTGGCAGCGCGCCGCCTGGGTCGTTATCGACTTGAAATCGGCCATAAACTTGGAGCAGCAAAGGGGCCTGCCGCACACTCCAAGGCCGCCGATGAGACCCGCCTCCTGGCGCGCCCCAATCTGCTTCATCTCTATGCGGATGTGGAACTCCTCTGCAAAATCCTTGATAAGCTGGCGGAAGTCCACACGCTCGTCGGCGATATAGTAGAAGATGGCCTTTGTGCCGTCTCCCTGGAACTCCACGTCCCCGATCTTCATCTCCAGGCCGAGCCTGGCAGCCAGCTGGCGGGCGCGGATCATGGTGGCGTGCTCGCGGGCAATTGCCTCCTGCCAGCGCTCTATGTCCAGGGCTTTTGCCTTGCGGTATATCTTCTTGAACTGGTAGGTTTCCGGATTGATCCGCCTGCGGGCACACTGGCGCAGCACCACAGCCCCGCAGAGGGTCACAATGCCCAGGTCATGGCCGTTGGTCGCCTCGCAAATCACAAGGTCGCCCGTTTTAAGGTTCTGCCCCGACTCGTTGCGGAAAATAATCTTGCGGGTATTCTTGAAGCGGACCTCATACAGATCCTTATACTTGTCATCGTCAATCCCCTCAAGCCAGTCAAAATCAGACAGTTTGCAGCAGCCGCTGTTGTAGCCCACCTGCAGGACGCCGGTGTTGTCGCGTTCTACTATACAGCCGCGGGAGCAATCGTGATTTTTATTTTCGTAGTCCATTGTAAACTAAATGTATAGGTAAAAGCGGTTCCCCAGGTCGGCGAAAACCAGTTTTGCCGACACATTGCTCTCTATCAGGCGGATTGCAGCATCCATAGCAGCGGCAGCGCGGCCGTAGAAAGTCTCTTTGACTCTGGGAACCAGCATTGAAATATATTCTTTTTCTTCACTGTCGGCGAAGGCTATCTGCGGCAGCCCCTTTGCCGACACAAACATTTTCCGGATAAACCCCTCTGCATATACGCACCATTGGCGCTGCCGGTCCTTTCCCAGCGCTGCCAACGCATCGGCAATATCCAGAACGTCGGCGAGCGACTTTGACAGGGCGGCATCCATTAGACCCTGCAGGAGCGACATGTTTTGGGAGTCGCTGCCGGAGGACTCCATCTCTGCGATAGCCCGCCCCACACTGCCGCCGGCCAGGGTGGCGACATTCATGGCGGTTTCTGAGTCCAGGTCAAACCTGTCTTCCAACATATTCGCCATATCCCCCCTCTCCTCAGGCTGCAGACGGATAATCTGGCAGCGGGAGAGCACTGTGGGGAGCATCTTCTCCACATTCTGGGTCACCAGCAAAAACAGCGTCCCTGCCGGAGGTTCCTCAAGCAGTTTGAGCAACTTGTTGGCCGCTTCGGCGTTCATCTTATCCGCCTGCCAAATCACCATTATCTTGTAATCCGACTCGTATGGCTGAAGCGAGAGGGTGCTACTGATTTCGCGAGCCTCATTCACGCTTATCACACCAGACTTGTTCTCGATACCAAGGGCATCGTTGAGCTCCTGGGCGCCAAAATATGGGTTGGATATAAGCAACTCGTTCCAATCGCGCATGAAGAAGTTGCTAACAGGGCGTTTCTTCTCCTGGTCGGTGAGCTTTGCAGAGGAGTTCACCGGGAAGGAGAAATGGAGGTCGGGATAGGTTAGTTTCTGGTGACGCAGACAGCTGGAGCACTGGCCGCAACTGTCGCCGTCACTGCGGTTTTTACAGTTGAGATATTGCGAGAGGGCGACGGCAAAAGCCACCGCACCCATCCCCTCCTGCTCCACAAAGAGCACGGCGTGGGAGAGGCGGTTCTCATCCACCATCTTTACCAGACGCCTCTTGAGCGCGTCATTCCCATATATCTCACTAAAGCGCATATTAAGGCAAAGTTACTATCATTTCGCAATTTTTGCAATCGAACTGCAGCCGCAGGCGCTTGCCCGCATTAACCAGATACAGGGGCTCGGCAACCTTGGTTGCGGGGCGCAGTTTGGGGCACAAACCCAGCTCGTATTTGACGCAATACCGGCTGCGCATCAGCGCCGCATCTGGAACAGGCTTCAGTTCGTATGCCGGATCAACCCTCTCGAACCCGCACCCCTCCAGCACCTCTTTTGCCAGGGAATTCGTGCAGTTGGCCGTATAATCGGCCACATCCGCGCCAGCCTCCGTAGCCTTATCTGCGTAGGGCTCAACTTCTATTCCGGTCGCGAAGTCGTAGGTCGGCACTTGCTTCAAAGAAACCGTGGCCGCCCGTGCAGAGCTGAGCGCCGGACAGGAAGTTCCGCGTTTCTCTAAAACGGTTTCCACACGCAACTTCTCCAGCTCTTCCGCCAGGTCGCGGCGTAAAGCATTCAGCACAGCTGCGGGATAGAAGCGCACCGGAGACTGCTCCACAGCGGTGCATTCAAAATCAAAGTGCCCGGTCCGTTTGCCCATATTGCGGCGGATATTCCCTGCTGCCGCCTCCGGTTTGTCTGCCACCGGGGCATCCGCAGGCAGCGCCACCCTGGCCTGGAAGCCATCCTGGTCCACAGCATAAACCGTATCCTGCCCAAAGGATACCTTCACATCTATCTTGCGGCGGGGCACATTCACCTCAAGTTCATGCTCAAACTTAATGTTGTAATTGCGATATACCTTATCCCCCGGCGCAATGCCCTTGACCTCCTTTACGGTGACCTGACGACCGTTCACCACGTCGGCACGCATCCCGACCAGACCTTCCCTGCCGACAAACACCAGCCCGTCTCCGTTTGAGAGAGCCTTGTCGGTCTCAATCATTACAGTTTTCCCAACAGAGGCAACGGTGCCTATGTATTCCCCGATAGACTTGGTACTCTCTAGGGAGTTCCAGCGGGAACGTTTGCCATCGATATAAAACTGCGTATATCCACGGTTGAAAGTGGCTTCCGGATTGGGAGTGAAGCCCCCCTCCAGAGTGCCGGCAGAAGCCTTGGAATAGCGTGAATTGCGCTCACAAAGTTCATCTATGCGGGTGCGATAATGACGGGTAAGATTCTTCACATAACCTTCTCCCTTAAGCCTCCCCTCAATCTTGAAAGAGCAGATACCGGCATCTGCCAGCTCTTCTATTCTATTATCAAGGCAGTAATCCTTAGGTGAGAGTATGCTGCGGTTGCGCACGAGATGCTTTCCGTCGCCGTCCACCACATCATAGAGGCTGCGGCAGGCCTGAATGCAGGCCCCCCTGTTGGCACTGCGGCTTGCCAGATACTGCGAGATATAGCAGTTGCCGCTGTAGCATACGCAGATTGCACCGTGTACAAAAAACTCCAACTCGCAATCTACTGCGTTGCGAATCTTAAGAATCTCGTCGAGCGACATCTGCCGCTCCAGGATCAGCCGCCTGAAACCCATATCTTCCAGCATGCGGGCCTTCTCCGGGGTGCGGATGGCGCACTGCGTGGAGGCATGCAGCTCGATTGGCGGCAACTCCATACGGGTGATGCCATAATCCTGCACAATCAGCGCATCCACCCCGGCATCGTACAACTCCCATATCATCCTCTGAGCCTGCCGGAGCTCATCCTCATAGATGATGGTGTTCACGGCAGCATAGATCTTTGCAGAGAATTTATGGGCGTAGGCCGTCAGGAGCGCGATGTCGCCCACAGGATTCCCCGCAGCGGCACGCGCCCCGAAACTGGGCCCGGCGATATATACGGCATCGGCACCGCAGTCAATCGCCGCGATGCCGATGTCTTTGTTCTTCGCAGGAGCTAAAAGCTCAAGCTTTACTGGTTGCATTTAAGCTCTTCCTCTACTTTGAATTTTGCAACAGCGCCAAATTTGGGGTCACTGAGAATCTGCTTGTAGTAGCCGCAAGCTTTTGCGCGGTCTTTGCGACCCTCGTATGCAGTGGCAAGCTGATAGAGAATCTGGGACTTGTCGCTGGCGCCGGGAGAGAGGGCAAGATAAGCCTCAAATGCGCCGATTGCAGTATCAAACTGCTTCAGGTTGAGGGCGCTGACACCGATGAGCTTCTGGGCGTTGGGAGAATCCATTGCCTGTGCGGAGAGCTGTGCGTTCTCCATGCAGCCGCGGTTGTCCTTTGCCTTCTGGCAAGCGACAGCTTTCTTGAGGTAGCAGTTGGACATCTGCTTCTTGGCATCCTTCTCTACGCTGGTGCCCTCACCAAGGGTGGCAGCATTTGCAAAGGTCTCGATAGCAGCGTCAACATCGCCATTTCCCACATACGCCTGACCCAGACGCATCAGGGCCTTGGTATTGGTGGTGTCGGCAGCTACGACCTCCTTGAAAGCGCTCACAGCCTCGGCAAAGTTCTTGGCGTTGATCATTGCGCTGCCCTTTGCCATAAATACCTGAGGTATCAGGGCCTCGGCCTTGTTGTAAACTTCATCGTTGTTGTTGAACTCTGTGGAGGTCTCGACAGCCTTGCGGCAGCTCTCGATAGCAGCGTCAAATTCGCTGGCCTCGGCAGCCTCTTCTGCGAGCTTCATATAAATCTTGGGAATAATATCCTGACAGTCGCTCACAACATTGCTGGCCTCTTCTCCAAGGGTTTTGGCCATATCGAGACACTCGAGGAATTTAGGAAGTGCTTCTGCAATATTGCCCTCGTTAAGCATTGTGCCGGCTTCGTTATAAAGGTTTACGGCAGTTTCAATGTCCTGGGCTTTTGCAAAGCAGAAAGTCGCCATTGCGACAACCAAAGTCATAAATATCTTTTTCATAATGTCAGGTAAAAAAGTTTTTCAACAGGGTTAAAAGCACATTGCGTGCCAAGCATGGCAAAGGTATAAAAAAGTTACGCTTCGCGCAAACAGAGACTGCCGGCCAGGGAGCATAGAAGGTCTTTGGCGGCAGAGGCGGGGAAAGCGTCCAGCAAACCAGTGGCTTGGGCGGTTTCACGCTCAAGAATGGCCTGCGCCCCCTCTATTCCGCCATGCTCCACAACGAAAGGCAAAACGCCGTCAGTGCGCCCTTCGTCAATATCTTTAATAACCGCATCGCGTGCGGCAGCGCCAGCATTATCAAAGGCGCAAATCAGCGGCAGGGTAATCTTCCGCTCCCTGATATCGACCACGGTAGGCTTGCCTATCGAGAGCGACGGGGAGTAGTCCAGGATATCGTCCCTCATCTGGAAAGCTATTCCCAAATGGAGGGCAAACGCATCCACTGCCTCCAGCTGAGCATCGGAACAACCGGAATTACGGGCGCCGCTCTTCATCGCCGCCCTGAACAGGGATGCAGTCTTGCAGGAGATTATGCGGATATAATCGTCGTAAGTGGTGTCCAGACTCGCCGCCTTCTCTATCTGGAACATCTCCCCCTGGGAGAGCTCGTCCAGACATACAGAGAAATAGCGGAACGTCTCTCCGTTGCTCATATCAATAAGCGTGGTGACCCCCCTGGCAAGCCAGTAATCGCCCACAAGCACAGAGGCCCTGGGAGATATCAAGGCACTCACGGTGGGAGAGCCGCGGCGGGTATCGCTCTCATCCGCCACGTCATCGTGCAGCAGGGTGGCTGTATGAATCATCTCGCTGGCCACAGCACAGGCGACGCTGGCCTTGCTGCAATGCCCTGCGCAAAGGTGTGCCGCCAGCATGGCCAGCACCGGACGCAACTGCTTTCCGCTCCGGGCAATAAGATACTGGTTGACCTTGTTGAGAATGGGTATTTCGCAAGAGAGCTTCTTTTCAAAAAGCTCTTCAAACTCTTTCCAGTCACTACCCAGGAATGCCTTTGCCTGAGCAATCATACTTTAAAACATATATGCCATGGATATCTGCAGGCAGCGGGCTTTGAGCCGGGCGATACCTGCAATCTGGTCTTTATAAGCTTCCAGGTTGGCAACTGCGCCAAAGTTCCAATTGTATGTGACACTAAGCTGTATGCGGTTCAAAAGATCTATACCGCCACCGGCGCTCAAACCATATTCAAAGCGGTTTGCGCCCGTAGTGACATTGTGGTCATCGAGGGTTCTCCCCGGGAGGGTGTCACTGGTAACGTTCTGGAAGTCATATCCTATGTAGGGTGCAACCTGCAGGAAGGGACGCAGCAGTATCAGATCGATGCCCCACTGCACATTTACCGGCAGCTCCAGATAAGACATCTTCCAGTTGGATATGTTGTCGATGCGTGTCCCGCGCACATTATACAACAGCTCGGGCTGGAGCTTGAAACCGTTCCAGGAGTCTGTACGGTAACCTATGCCGACGTTGAAGTTGGTGAAATTCTTGAAAGAACTCTCAGAGAGTACATCTGAAATCACCGTAGCTATATCGCGGTTGAGATCCATATTGGAATTTGACAGGCCCGCCTTGATAAGGAAGCCTCCTGCCGAAGCCGACAGGCTCAGCAGCAACCCTGCAACAGATGCCGCTGCAAGTGAAACAATCCGCTTCATAAAATTATAAAAGGGCGTTGAGTTTCTCTACCAATACACTCTTAGGGTTGACGCCTACAAGGCGGTCTACCATCTGTCCGTCTTTGAAAAAGATGAACGTAGGGATGTTGCGGATACCGTACTGTGTGGGGAACTGGGATGCGTCATCCACATCGCACTTAGCCACAACCGCGCGGCCTTCAAATTCGGCTGCCACTTCATCCACAACGGGAGCCATAGCCCTGCACGGGCCGCACCATGTTGCCCAGAAATCTACCAGCACGGGCTTGCCACCGGCCAGTATTTCAGCAAAATTAGAATCGTTAATAACTTGTGCCATAGCGATATTTCTTTTTTAGGTTATACAAAATTAAACTTCTTTTTCAATATTCCACACAAATGCGCGAACCCCCACCTCCTTGTTGCGTATGTCAAGTTTGCGCACCGAGAGCAGCAGTTCGTCCACTTTATCGTCTTCCACGACGGTCATCACCGCAGAATTCATCTCGGGCCAGGCGTGCGTTCCGCGATGGGGCGCACCCCCGCGCGTACCGCGTCCCTGAACCTGCTCAAAAAAGGTGAAGCCGGCTATTCCCAACTCATCCAGCATATACTCTACACGGCCCGTATTGGCCTGGTTGAAAACTATTAAGACCGATTTCATAATTAAGCCTCCTGGTCGGGATTAAGTTGCATGAATATATACTCTTTACGCTGTTTCGCCTCTTTGTCACGCTCTCCGTGACGGCTCAGTACTCCGTAGAATACAGGCACAACGATGAGCGTTATGAATGTCGATACCAGCAAACCACCGATAACCACCACGCCCATCGGGTGCCACATCTCAGAACCCTCACCGGTGGAAAGGGCCATCGGGACCATACCGAGGATGGTGGTAAGCGCCGTCATGAGCACCGGACGCAGACGGGAGCGGCCAGAAAGGGCAATCGCCTCCGTGAGCTCATATCCGCGCTCACGCATCAGGTTTATGTAGTCAACCAGCACGATACCGTTCTTGACCACGATACCCATCAGCATGATTACGCCCAGCGCACCAATCAAATCGAGCGATGTGCCGGTAACCAGCAGCGCCAGGATCACGCCCGTCACTGCAAACGGGATAGCCATCATGATGATGGCCGGCTTGCTGAAGGACTCAAACTGCGAAGCCATCACCACATAAACCAGCATCAGCACCATCAGCAGCAGGACAATCATGTCGCCGAAGCTCTCTTGCTGCTCCTCGTAATCGCCGGCAAGGGTATATGTCACGCCGTTGGGCATGTTGATGCCGTCCATCACGGTGGTGATCTGACCCGCCAGCTCGCCCAGCGACACCTTGTATGGCGTCACGCTCACGCTGATATAGCGCTGGCGACCCTTGTGTTCAATCTTGGGCGGGGCAAAATACTCCTCAACCGAAGCAATCTCACCCAGTTTCACCTTTGCCCCGGCCGGAGTCGGAATGGTGAGGTCCATGATGTCGGAGAGACTGTTGCGGTTCTCCTCCTTGAGGCGGAGCACGATGGGATATTCGTCACCGTCCTCTTTAAGATAACCCACTGTGAGACCGCTGACGCGGTTGCGGATGTATGTGGATACCGCCGATGAGCTGAGCCCGAGCGATGACACCTTCTCCTTGTCAACCACCACGTTGAGTTCCGGACGGTCCTTGTCGCGGCTCACCTTGACGTCGCGGGCGCCGGCCACGTTGTCACGTATAGCCTGGCTCACCTCGGCCGCAACCTTGTTGGTCTCGTCAAAGTCATAGCCGTAAATCTCCACGTTCACGGTGGAGGCTCCGCCGCCGCCACCCATTCCGCTGGAAACCACGCATTGGAAGTTGACAATCTCCGGATACTTGGCTATCTCGTTGCGCAGCACCTCCGCAATCTCAAATACAGAGCGCTTGCGTTCGTTCTTCTTGACGCACACCACCATCATGGAGATGGTGTTGTTGGTTGTGTTGTTGAAGATGGCAGAAGCACCGCTGGCATCGTTGGTACCGGCCGTTGTGGCAAGGCGCTTCATCTCTGGCACAAGCTCCCAGAAACGCTGTTCCAGGGCGCGCGCCGTAAGCAGCGTCTCCTCTATCTTGGTACCGTTCTGCAGTTCAATGTTGATGCTGATGCGGCTGTTGTCGGTCTGCTGCATGAAGTCGGTACCAATCTTGCCCGTGATAAGCGGGATCAGGGAGGCGGCGAACAGCAGGAAGGCGATAATCAATGTGATGGCCTTATGGCCGATGCACCACCTGAGGATATTCGCATACACGGCATCCACTTTATCCAGAAATCCGACCACATAACGCTGATACCAGCCTTCCTTGCGCTCCATATCCACCAGCTGACCCTTGTCGTCAACGGCAACCTTGCGGGGCTTGAGCAGTTTGGAGGCCAGCATAGGGGTCAGGGTAATGGCCACAAGGGTCGATGTAGATACCACTATGGTCACAATCCATCCCAGCTCCTTGAACAGGATACCGGCCATGCCCTTGAGCATGGTGAGCGGAATGAACACCGCCGCAATAACCAGCGTAGTGGCAATTACAGAGATCCACACCTCGTTGGTACCATATATTGCTGCATCACGCGGAGAACTGCCACGGTCGATATGCTTGGAGATGTTCTCCAGCACAACAATCGCGTCGTCCACCACCATACCGATGGCCACCGTGAGCGAACAGAGCGAAATGATGTTGAGCGAGCTGTCCACCAGCCACAGGTATATGAACCCCACGATCAGGGCGATAGGGATGGTGATGCCGATTATGAAGGTCGCACGCCACTTGCCCAGGAAGATGAACACCACCAGCACCACGAACAGCAGTGCATAGAGAATGGACTCTTCAAGCGAATTGATGGAGTCCTCGATATCTTCCGATGTGTCAAACAACACGGTGACTTCAATATCATCCGGTAGGTTGTGCTTGATGTGCTCCATCTCCTTGCGCACATTCTTGCATATCTTCACAGTGTTGGCGCCCGACTGCTTGGTGATGCGCATGCGCACGCCGTCACGGCCGTTGGTCTTCTCGTCCAGCGAAAGGTCCTTGATGGTATCGCGCACCGTCGCAACGTCTTTCACAAACACCTTCTGTCCGGCAAGGGTCGTGGTCACCACTATGTCTTCTATCTCGCGGCTCTCGATATATTCGCTGCGGACCTCGAGGTTGTACTGCTCCTTGGTCATCTTGACCACGCCGCTGGAGAGATTGACGTTGTTGCTGCTCACTGCCGACCCGATGGTCTCCATAGGGATTCCGAAGGCGTCGAGCTTCTGCTGGTCAACGTCGATATAGATGTAGCGCTCGGGAGCGCCGGAAATGGCGATATTTCCAATGCCGTCCACACGGTTCAGCTGGGGAACCACAATGTCGTTGAGAATCTTCTCCAGGCCGGCGTAGCTGTCGCCCGCCGTGATGGAGTAGTTGAGGATAGGCATCGCGGAGCTGCTGAACTTGAAGATGTAGGGGTTGGTGCAGCCGCTGGGCAGGTTGTCCTTGAGCATATCCACGAACGAGCGGATGTCGTTCATGGCCTCGTCAAGGTCGGCCCCCCACTCCATCTCCAGCAAAACTGAAGAGTAATTGTCGCGGGAGGTGGATGTAATCCTCTTGAGGTGGTCCACGGAGTTGAGGCTGTTCTCCACCAGCTTTGTCACATTGACCTCCACCTCCGAGGCGCTCGCTCCGGGATAAGTCGTCATCACGGTGATGTACGGCGGATCCATCTGGGGGAAGCGGTCGATAGGCAGCTGCCTGAAGGCGAACACGCCCACGATAACCACCGCCACAAAAATCAGCAGCGTCGTTACGGGTTTGTCAATGGCAGATTTGTAAATACTCATCGCGAACCTCCGTTATTGTGCGTTGGATATCTTTAACTTACAGCCCGGAATGAGCTTCTCTGCACCTGTGGTAACCACCTCAACCCCCTCTGTTACCTCATCCGACAGTACCTCTATCTTATCGTCGAAACGCTGCCCCATCTGCACAAAAACACGCTTTGCCACGCCGCCATCGTTCAGATAGATGTAGCGGTCGTTGGCGCCTGTGAGCTTCTGCACGGCCTGATAAGGCATCAGCAGCGCCTCACTGCGGCCCATCTCCAGGGAGGAGTGTACATACATGCCGGGGCGCAGCCGCTCGTCGCCGTTGGGGATGCGCACCTTCACGTTGAAGGTGTGAGTTGCCGGGTCGATTGTGGGATAAACAATCTCGATGGTGGCGGGGAACACCGTGTCCGGGAATATCTCGGAGCGGATGTCCACCTTCATACCGGCCTTGACGCGCGGATAATAGGTCTCCGGTATCGGCATCAGCGCCTTCAGGGTCCCTATCTGGGTGAGCTCCAGGATAGACTGGCCGCTGTAGAGCTCTCCGTCCTCATAATTCTTGGCGGAGACTACGCCGGAGATGGGCGCCTTCACAAAAGTGTTCTCTTCCAGATACTTGAGGCTCTCGCTGGTCTGGTCGTAACTGAGCTTGGTCTGGTCGTAGGTCTGCTGCGACACAGCCCCGCTGGCCACCAGCGCCTCCAGGCGGTTGAGTTCCAGGGCCAGGTTGGCAAAGGTGAGCTTGGTGGTGTTGTATTGCTGCTGGTCCATCCTAACCAGATTGGCGCCGCGTCCCACACGGCTTCCGACATCGACATAGATGTGCTCTATGTGGCCGGTAACGCCCGGGGCGATGCTCACCTTCTGGTAGCCCTCCAATGTTGTAGAAACCTCTATGGTGCGCATCACCTCAACCGGGTGGAGTACGGTTGTCTCCACCAGTTCTTCGCGCACCGCTGCTTCCTGCTGCGCCTTGTTCTGATTCTGCTTGCACGAGACTGCGGCAAGGGCCAGGATGCATATCGTCAAAAATGTATATTTTTTCATAATCCTTATTTGTTCAGCAATTTTTCAAGAGCGATCTGTGCATTTAGAAACTCCATGATAGACTGTATGTAGGTGCTCTGCGCAGATATCAGTGTAGTACCGGTATTGGTGAGGTCCATGGCAGAAGAGTAACCAAGCTCGTACCGGCGGGAGATGTTGTCAAACACCCGCTGGGTCACCTCCATGTTCTGCCTCTGGGCATTGTAAGTGTCGTATGCGGTGGCAAGGTTGTAGCAGAGCTGCCGGTGCTGCACCTGGAGCTGCTGCTCCGTGTCGTGCATGGTATTGAGCTGCTTCTCGTAAGAGAGACGGGCCGCCTCCACCTTCTTTGTCTGCTGCAGGGATGTGAACAGGGGAACGGAGAGGGTCGCGCCAACCATGTTGGGCGGGGTCATGTTCATCACGTTGGCATCCTTGCTCAGATACTCCTTATAGCTGTACTGGTGATATGCGGTCAGGCTGGGGAGAGCCGCCATCTTGGTGGCTTCCAGCTGCTTCTTGCTCAGCTCCGTGCTCTTGTTGGCCAGCTGCCAGGTATAGTTGCGTTCCATGTCGAACTCTTCTCCCACCAGGGTCACATACTCATCCAGGGTGAGCAACTCATCCAGCGTATCGGTAAGTTCTATTTCGGTATCCACCTCCACATCCAGCAGAAGCCGCATGGAGTTGTAGGTCATCTCCAGGGCACGTTTGCTGCTGGCAATGCTGTTTTCAAGCTGCGCCACCTGCACTGCAATCTGGTCGGCAGCAGTCTGCTCGCTGGCACCCACGTTCACAGAGGTCATGGTCATATCGTGAAGACGCTGCAGGCACTCCAGGTTGCGCCCCAGCAGCGACAGCACCTCCTCCGACACCAGCGCCGATAGGTAGAGCGTCTTGGCCTGGTTGCTGATTTCCTGCTCACTCTGATGGAGGGAGATGTCGGACATCTTAGCGGAGATGTCGCTTATCTGCGCATTCACCAGTAATGCCGGGGTAAAGGTCAGGCTGGAACGTACTCCAAGAGTCACATACGGCGGCATCGCGATGGTCATACCGCGCAGGTCCATCTCATAGCCCATGAAGTTGGAATAATCGGCACTGGCCGTAATCTGGGGCAGCATTGACGCGATGGCCGCCCATTTGTTTGCCTGCGCAATGCGGATGTCCAGGGCTGCGTTGGCCAGCGTGTTGTTCCTCTCCACGGCCATGTCTTGGGCCTGCCCCAGCGAAAGCGACAGTTTATCTGCAGCATAGACAGGGAAGGCGGGCAGCACGGTTGCAACCAGAACACACACCGAAACCGCCACCTTCTTTATATTGAAAACCATAAGTTATTAATTGATAATGAACGCCCTTAGCCTGCAAAAAACAAGCCACAGGGCGCTCCTATCGGCACCTCATCAATCAAAAATGTGGCTCAACTGCTTGTTGATTTCTGTAAACCTCGCCTCGTCGAACTTGAAGACCTTGCGGTCGTATGTATAGAAACCGTTGATCTCGGTTTCACAATCGGTGGTCTGGGTATAGATGGCGCCGGAAATAGCCATATCTTTTACGTTCGCTATGATCTTTTCTACATACATGACATACCTGTTGGTGAGGGCCTCGCTGTCGTCGGTCATCTGGCGGTAGCCCCAGCCCTCTTTGTCCCATGTATGATCGGGGATACGCAGGCCGATGCCGCCAAACTCGCCCACTACAACCACATAGTCGTTGTGGGGACCGCTCTGGGGCAGGGGGTCTTCTGAGTAGTTGTGGAAGTCGATTATGTCACCGCACGGGTATAGGTTGCCGCCGCTGGCGGGGTTCACCAGGCGTGTCGGGTCAATCAGCTTGGTGCGGGTAGCGGTCTCTATTGTGCTGAACTGGCCCCAGGCCTCGTTGAAAGGCACCCATACAATGATGCAGGGGTGGTTGTGAAGCTGGTCCATGATGGTGGTCCAGTCCTTCCAGTACTGCTCGCGGCTGGCTTCGCTGCGCTCCGCTTCGGGTTCGGGAACAGGCTTGAAATCTTCCCGTCCGTCCCATCTGGGGCTGGTCCAGTTGTCGCCATTGGGCATATCCTGCCAAACCAGCATACCGAGGCGGTCGCAATGATAATACCAGCGGTCGGGCTCCACCTTAACATGCTTGCGGATGGCGTTGTAGCCCAACTCTTTGGTGCGGATTATGTCAAACGCCATTGCCTCGTCGGTCGGAGCGGTATAGAGGCCGTCGGGCCACCAGCCCTGGTCCAGGGGGCCAAAGCAGAACACCGGCTTGTCGTTGAGCATTATGCGCAGCGTACCGTCGGCATCGCGGTCGGCCGACACCTTGCGCATTGCAGCATAGCTGGCCACAGCATCCGTCTTGACGCCTTTATCCTTGAGCTCCACCTTCACGTCGTAAAGGAAGGGGTCATCGGGGCTCCAGAGTTTGGGGTTATCCAGTTTGATATTGATATCTTCGCCAGGTTTGCCCGATTTGGTTGCAACAGCCTGGGCGCCGTCCATAATCTTGACCTCAACCTCGCCATCGGAAGCCACAGCATCTACATTTACGCAGATGGTGCTCAAATCCAGGTAGGGGGTGATGGTGAGCTTGTTTATGTAGCTCTCCGACACCGGTTCCAGCCAGATTGTCTGCCAGATGCCGGTAACGGAGGTATACCAGATACCGCTGTGGTCCACACGCTGCTTGCCCACTGCATGGATGTCCTTCTCTGTGCGGTCTTCTACCTCAATGCGGATCTCGTTCTCACCCTTTTTCAAAAAATCGGTGATATCAGCATTGACGGCAGTATAACCCCCGATATGGCTTGTGGCCTCGCTGCCGTTGATGAATATCTTGCTGTAGCAGTCTATGCCGCCGCAGTGCAGCAGCACGCGCCCCTTGAGATATTTGGAGGGGATGCTGAATTTGCGAGTATAAGTCAGGCGCGCATCTTCGCCAACACCTATGCCTACTCCAGAGAGGGCGCTCTCCAGCGGGAACGGAACCAGAATCTTGCCGCTGGTGTCGCAGGTTGCGAAATCCCAGAAGCCGTTGAGGTTGACCCACTCTTTTCTCACCATCTGGGGACGGGGATATTCCGGCAATACGTTGTTTACATCAAGATTTTCTCCCCATTCGGTAAGAATACGGTCTCCGGCGGGAGCCCAGTCGACTGTCTCTTTCTGTTGTGCGCAAGACACGAGGGCCACCAACAGGGCCAGCGCAAGCAAATTCCGTTTCATAGACATAAAAAATAAAAGATCAGCTACAAAGCTAATCTTTTATTTTCAAATATCCGTATGATACGGATGTGTGCTTAGTCACTCAGTGAGAAGCGGGCAAAAGCAACCACCTTGGCCTCGGGATCAACACTCTTGATGTAATCCTTAACGCTAACCTTGCCCTCCATAACAAACTCCTGGTTCTCAAGAGTCTGCTCTTTGAAGAACTTAGCCAGACGGCCCTTGGCGATGTTCTGGATCTTATTCTCGTCGAGGTTTGCAGAAGCCTCAGCACCAACGGTAGCGATAATCTCGCGTGCCTGTGCTGCCTGAGCCTCGGTGAGCCAGCCTTTGGCAGTGTTGGAAGAGATGTGGTCTTCGCTGTCGCAATGAGCGGGGTTGATACCTGCTTTCTTGAGTGCGTTATCCACAACCCTGCGAACCTGCTCCTCTTTAGTCTTCTCTACAGCAACGGTCAGCTCCTGCTCCACCACGTTGGCGGGAACGCTGCTCTCGTCAACTGCGACGGGCTTCATAGAGGTAACCTGCATTGCGATGTGCTTTGCAAGCTCTGCAGAAACCGCCTTATTGAAGCCGACGATAGCGCCGTCCTTCTTGGTGAAGTGGATATAAGAACCGATATATTCTGCCTGCATCTTTGCGTAGAAAGCAATCTGGTGCTTCTCGCCGCATTTTGCCGCCTGCTCGGTGATGAATTCGGCAACGGTCTGGCCGTTGGGCATGGGAGCGTTCTCGAGGGCAGCCTTGTCCTCGGGGAGAGCTGCCATGGCTGCGTCAGCCACAGCCTCAGCAAGAGCTTTGAACTCTGCGGTAGCCGATACGAAGTCGGTTTCGCAACCAAGAGCCACCAGGATGGCAGTCTTGGCGTCCGGAGAGATACGTGCTATAACCGCACCCTCGTTGGTTTCGCGGTCAGCGCGCTTTGCTGCAACCAGCTTGCCTTTCTCACGGATGATTTCCTGTGCACGCTCAAAGTCGCCTTCAGCCTCTACGAGAGCCTTTTTGCAGTCCATCATACCTGCGCCGGTCATTTTGCGCAGCTTTGCAACATCTACTGCTTTAATTTCCATTTCGAAAAGATTTTTTGACGGTTAATAATTACTCAGCAGGTGTCTCTGCGGGAGCCTCCTCCACGGGAGCCTCTTTGCGTGCAGCGCGACGGGGACGCACCTTCTTTGCGGGAGCTTCACCCTCTTCGCCCTTAGCCTCTGCATCTTTGTCTTTGTCCATCTGGCGCTCTGCAGCACCCTCTGCAATTGCAGCGCAAACTGCGTCCATCACAATGGCGATGGATTTTGCAGCGTCATCGTTTGCCGGAATTACATAATCAATGTTTGTGGGGTCGCAACATGTATCAACCATTGCAAATACCGGGATATTCAAACGATTGGCCTCTTTTACGGCGTTGATCTCTTTCTGGACATCCACAACGAACAGTGCAGAAGGGAGGCGGGCCAGATCCTTGATGGAACCGAGGTTCTTCTCAAGTTTAGCTTTCTGGCGGTCTATCTGCAGACGCTCGCGCTTTGCGAGAGTGTCATAAGTACCGTCCTCTTTCATCTTGTCGATGGAGGTCATTTTCTTGACAGCCTTGCGGATGGTGGGGAAGTTGGTGAGCATACCGCCGGCCCAGCGCTCTGTTACGTAGGGCATTCCAACGGCTGCAGCCTTCTCGGCCACGATATCCTTGGCTTGTTTCTTGGTGGCAACGAAGAGCACCTTGCGGCCCGTGCGTGCGAGCTGCTTGAGGGCTGCCGATGCCTCGTCTATTTTAACTACAGTCTTATGCAGGTCAATGATATGGATCCCGTTCTTCTCCATGAAAATGTACGGAGCCATTTTGGGATTCCATTTTCTCTTCTGGTGACCGAAGTGAACACCTGCATCAAGCAAGTCTTGGAAATTTGTTCTTGACATTTTGGTTCTTGTTTGTTTTTGTTTTTTCTCTTTTCATCAATACGAGGGTAGCAATCTAAACGACTGGTCTCCCGTATTTTCCGCAGCAGTACAAACTATGGGTAGCAAAATAATTGGTCCCGTAATTTTAGAATAGCTGCTGTGCGTAAGTAAATCAGTGTTAATGTTAACGTTTGCTGAACTGGAAACGTCTACGTGCACCAGGCTGTCCGGGTTTCTTTCTCTCGACCTCGCGTGCATCGCGGGTGAGGAAACCGTTGGACTTGAGTACCGGACGGTAAGCCTCGGTGTCCACTTTGCAAAGTGCGCGTGCAATTGCAAGGCGGAGAGCCTCTGCCTGACCTTTGATTCCGCCGCCGTCAAGGTTGGCCTTGATGTCGAAGGAAGCGAGGGTGTCGGTAACCTCCATCGGCTGACGAACGATGTAACGGAGAGTATCCTCTTTGAAATACTCGTCCATAGGACGGTCGTTGACGGTGATGTTACCTTTACCGGTGCTTACATAAACGCGAGCAACAGCTGATTTACGTCTTCCAAGGGCGTTAATTACTTCCATGCTTCGCTAATAGGTTAAATTTCGTTAAGGGTAATGGTTTTAGGATTCTGCGCCTGGTGAGGATGTTCGCTGCCTATATAAAGATACAGGTTCTTGAACTGTTTCTCGCCAAGACGGGTACGGGGGAGCATTCCGCGGACGGCGTGCTCGAGAACGGCCAACGGTTTGCGTGAGAACAGCTCCTTGGGGGTGGTGAAACGCTGTCCACCGGGATAACCGGTGTGGCGTACATACACCTTGTCTGTCATCTTCTTGCCGGTGAGGCGGACTTTGTCGGCGTTGACGATGATTACATTGTCACCGCAGTCTGCATTGGGCGTGAAGTTGGGTTTGTTCTTGCCGCGGAGCAAGATTGCAACCCTGCTTGCCAGACGTCCCAGGACCTGATCGGTAGCATCAATGACAACCCACTCTTTCGAGGAGTTCTCTTTGTTGACCGACTTGGTCTTGTAACTTAAAGTGTCCACAGTCTTGTTGATTTTTAATGGTTAATATTTAATGTGTTGCGGCCCAGTTTAGTCTGGGGGGCTGCAAAGGTAGATATTTTTTTCAAAGTGGCAAAAATATGTTACTTTCGCACCCCGTGAGGATTGCAGACATAGATTTTGGCGAGCGGCCGCTGTTCCTGGCGCCAATGGAAGATGTTACCGATGCCTCCTTCCGGTATATCTGCAAGAAGTTCGGCGCCGCTATGGTTTACACCGAATTTGTCTCCAGCGACGCCCTTGTGCGGGATGTCCCAAAATCCATCCAGAAACTCACCATCTACGACTACGAGCGCCCCATCGGCATCCAGATTTACGGCCATCTGCCCGACGCGATGGTGGATTCTGCAGTCAAGGTCGAGGCCTTCAATCCGGATGTCATCGACATCAACTTCGGCTGCCCGGTAAAGAAGATTGCCGGCCGCGGTGCGGGTAGCGGCATGATGCGCGAGCCGGACAAGATGGTGGAGATCACCCGCCGGGTGGTGGAGGCGGTGCACACCCCCGTCACTGTAAAGACCCGGCTGGGCTGGGACAATGATTCCAAGATTATCGTGGAGCTGGCGGAACGCCTTCAGGATGCGGGCATCAGCGCCCTCACCATCCACGGCCGCACCCGCGCCCAGATGTACAAGGGAGAGGCCGACTGGACCCTGATCGGAGAGGTGAAGAATAACCCGCGGATGCACATCCCGATTATTGGTAACGGCGACATACGCACCCCGCAGGAGGCCAAGGCGGCATTTGACCGATACGGGGTGGATGCGATAATGGTGGGCCGCGCAAGCTTTGGCCACCCCTGGGTATTCCGCGAGATGCGGCATTACCTGGATACGGGAGAAGAGCTCCCGCCTATGTCGGTGGCGGAGCGGGTCGCCCTTGCAAAGGACCATCTGGCAAAATCGATAGAGATCAAAGGGGAGCGCCGCGGCGTGTTTGAGATGCGGCGGCACCTGAGTTGCTATTTCAAAGGTTTGGAAAATTTTAAGGAAACCCGTATGAAATTAGTAACTTCGACCGACATTGACGCGCTATACGAAACGTTGGATTTCATAGGCCGCAACTGGCAATAGATATATGGCAAAACTTGGTAACATATTCGCTTTTCCATACGCAGCGGCGCTTGCACTGCGCAATCTGGCATACGATAAAGGGTGGAAGAAAAGCGTTAAGTTCGATAATGTTTACATTCTCTCTTTCGGCAACATCTCCGTTGGCGGCACCGGCAAGACGTCGCACGTAGAGATGTTTATCCGCGAACTGCTGGACAACGCCTGGCGCGTGGCGGTGGTATCGCGCGGTTACGGCCGCAGACAGCCCAAGACCAGCCGCTTTGTGGAGATTGACAGCAATGTGGAGGATGTAGGCGACGAGCCTCTGCAAATAAAGCGCAAGTTCCCCAATGTGAAGGTGGTTGTGGACAAAGACCGCGTGCGGGCAATCAACATGCTTATGGCGCTCCCCTTTGGCGACGTGCCGGAGGTGATATTGCTGGACGATGCCATGCAGTACCGCCGCCTGATCCCTACCCGTCAGATTACCCTTATCAACTATAACAGGCCTGTCTTCAAAGACAGCCTGCTCCCCTTTGGCCGCCTGCGCGACCTGCCCAGCCAGTTGCGCCGCGCCGATACGGTAATCATCACCAAGTGCCCTCTTTTCCTCAACGAGTGGGAGAAGCAGCAGGTTATCGCGGCCAACCGCATCAACCCCAACCAGAAGGTGTTCTTCACCTCCATCCGGTATTTTGATCCGGTACCGGTGTTTGAACAGGGTAACAAGCGCTATGTTTATTCAAAGGAGGCGATTCTTTTCACCGGCATCGCCAACAGCGATTTGCTGCGCCACCACGTCAGTGCCCGCTACCCCCGCAACTATCACATAGAGTTTGGTGACCATCACGTATTCACGGCGCGCGACATTGCCCAGATAGAGAAATTTGCCAGGAAGCGCCCGCAGGCCATCGTGCTCACCACAGAGAAAGACGCCCAGCGTATCCGCCGCAATCCCTTGATAAGCGAACACCTCAAAGAGCGCGTATTCTACATACCCATTGAGATAAGTATGGTTGAAGACGAATCCACCGAGGGCCTTTTTGATGTGAAAAAGTGATGGTAGTAAACATCATTGCAATACTTCTGGCCATCGCGGGCCTTGTGGGATGCATCCTCCCGGTGCTCCCCGGCCCGCCCATAAGCTGGGGTGCCCTGCTGCTGCTCTATTTCTTCGGGAACGGAGAGATGTCCCTGAAGTTCCTGCTCATCTGGCTGGGCATCACCATTGTCGTAACCATTCTGGATTACATAGTGCCCGCACAGTTCACCCGTATCACCGGAGGCTCCAAAGCGGCAGGCCGCGGCTCATTGGTGGGACTCTTTGTGGGGCTCATCTTCTTCCCGCCGTGGGGCATGATAATCGGCGCCTTCCTGGGCGCCCTCGCCGCCGAGGTCATAATTAACCGCAAAGCCGTTGCCGACTCCGTCAAACCCGCGCTGGGTTCCTTTTTCGGCTTTTTCGCCGGCACCTTCCTAAAACTCGTCGCCAGCGGCCTGATGTTCTGGTACCTCTTCCGGTTTATGAACTAACGCCAACAATAGCCAGCACTCCGCCACGAGCGGACATCTTCCTTTTTTAAAAACAGGTAAAAACCTGCAGATTCTTTGAACATTTCTGTTTTGAATGTGTTTCTAACAGAACTTTGTCTGAAACAAACACATTATGAAATGAACACAATAGAGAAACACAACAACTACAAGAAGCTCGTAACTGACATTGGCACGCTTCTTAGTGCAGCAAAGGAGAAGATTGCTGCTACTGTTAACACCACATTGGTTCAGACCTACTGGAACATTGGAAAGTATATCGTGGAGTACGAGCAACACGGTGCTGAAAGAGCCGAGTATGGTAGCAACCTTATTAACCGTCTTTCAGAAGATCTCACAATTCTTTACGGAAAGGGGTTCAGCAAGAGCAACCTTCTGTATATTAGAAAGTTTTACTTGATGTTTCAAAAAGGTGAGACAGTGTCTCACTTATTGAGCTGGAGCCATTATTTCGAAATTCTCAAATCCGATGACCCTCTGGAAGGAATTACGAACAAGTTGTTTGTAAGCCGGTACCAACTATTCTTGCCGGACAAGGATGCTCTTACCAGGGAAGTCAGGAGGATAATTGATGAGCATAAGGATGTCGAAGATCCAAATGACGGCTGGCAGCATTCTGTCTGATACACAGCGGATCACAACTAATAATGGTACCATCGCAAGGTACCGTTAGTTCTGTTTGACGCCAGTCGACCACAAGCTATTCCCTTGGCACAACAACCTCTGGTTATCAGCCACTTACAGGAATTCGTAATAAGCTATTTATCAGCTTCAGTCGTGCCGCGCCGGACAGAAGCCTCCGCTTGCAAAGGGTGCGGCCTTTTCTGCCCAGCTGTCGCCCCAATGACAGAATGTTTTGATGATGCCTGCATACGCCGGCGTCTGACTCGCTGGGCTACGCCCTTGCGAGTCTACTATTCTGTAACAGGCCGAACTGAAAGCCCGTTGTAACGGTAGTAGCCGCTGTACCAGTCGTAACTGTCGGAATCGATGCCCACGAAGTACGCGTAGTCCGGGCTGAACGTATCGAGGGAAGAAGACCAGTAGTCGCCGAGGGACCCCGCATTGCCGAGGTAGGTATCGTACCGGCGGCCAGCGGCGGGCAGGAATATGCTGTTGCCGTTGGTGTTGCTGGTAACGAGTCTTCCGTTGACTCCGTTTCTTGTGGTCCATGTCCAGGTGCACTCTGTCCTTAACTCTGTCCAATCCGCATCGGTGGGCATTCTCCATGTGCCTCCCCAATTGAAAGCAGCGGCGTCATCTTCTCTGTCGAGGACGGTTTTGTTGTCCACCACCGTACCGATGTTAGTATTTGTGCAATATTTGGTTAGCTGATCGATACCATAATCGTACCATTGGTACGATGGCCAGTCGTAACCGGCAGACTTCTCATCTTTCCATACAGGGTCTGCTGATTGCGCATATCCATCCTCATAATACGGTTCGACCTCTCCCCAGGCATAATAATCGCCATATTCCTCGGGAGCATTTGCGCCGACGTTGCAGGATGCCCACTTCAAACCCGATGTCAAGCCAAGGTCAACTGCGCCACTGGTGACAGCAGGCATGACAGTTACAATGCAGGTAGCAGTTAATCCACCATCCTCTGTCCTGACGGTGATGGTAGCAGTACCGTTTGATACCCCTTGTACTGTTCCATCACTGCTCACTGTAGCAACTGAGGTGCTGTTACTGGACCATGTAACTGCCTTATTTGTGGCATTGGAAGGGTTTACAGTTGCCGTGAGCTTAAAGGATACGCCTTCCCTCAGGTTCTGGGACGCCTTGTTGAGTTCGACAGATGTCACGGCTACGTTATTGACGGTAACCGTACAACTGCCATAGACTCCGCTGCCATCTACGGCGGTGGCGGTTATGGTGGCCGTTCCGGCACTGACTCCGTAAACATACCCTCTCGAGTTTACAGTGGCCACTGCGGTATTATCCGACGACCAGTTGACTGCTTTGTTGGTGGCGTTGTACGGCATCACCGTTGGCTTTAGCACAACAGTCGAACCAATGTCCACACTCGCGTCAGAGAGCGTTATGCTAATCACTTTGTCTTCTTCATCGGTAACAGGGCGAATCGAAAGCCCGTTATAACGGTAGATGTCGTTACATTCAATATTTGCGGATCCGATTATGACCCCGTTCGCCGTACTGGAGGCTGTAGTAGCAATGGATGATGACCAGTAATATCCCTCTTCTCCGGCGCCAGCAAGATAAGTCGCTTCCATTAAGCCGGCAAAGGGCAGGAATATACTGTTATCGTTTGGCCCTGTGACCAGATATCCATTTACACCGTTCTTTGTGGTCGGTTCCCAATCGCATTCCGACATCAGCTCTGTAAACTCATCAGGGGAGGGCATTCGCCAGTCCCCGCCCAGTATTACATGAGCGGCATCATCTTCTTCCTCCAATTCTGTTTTGTTGTCGACTGTACCGTAAAGTTTAGCTGTGCAATATTTGGTTATAGATACTCCAGAGCCGTTGCACCAATGGTATGATGCCCAGTTGTAACCGGCAGACTTTCCATCTTTCCATGCCAGAGGACTCTGGCTGCTGTAATACGGCTCTGTTTCACCCCACGCATAATAGTCGCCGTACTCCTCAGGAGCGTTTGCTCCCAGGTTGCAGGATGCCCATTTCAGACCTGAGGTCAGGCCAAGATTAACGGCAACCAAAGCAGGTGCAGTCCCGACATAAGTCACCGCCGGCATCCTGAGCAGGTTGGAGCGGGCGATGGTCTGGCTATTGATGGTCTTTATCTCCATCGAGGCCCCTTCGCTATCGTACACAACCACTGTGAAACCACCGGTCATCGTCATCGGAGGAAGGGCGATGATGAATGTTTTAGCTGTGTTTGAGCTCAGCTGCACTCCGCTGCCGCAATCCAAAGTCACGGTAGTTGCAGTTGCATCGGTAAGCGTGATGGCGGGATCTGTTGTACTGGACATGGTAACAGATGCTGCGCCGCAGAGAACCTCATTGTTATTGCCGGTTACGCTGATTGATGTTATGGTAGCAGTTCCTTTCAACAGGAGTTTCAGGCTGCCGAGGATGTTCTTGAACTTGAGGCTGTAATCACTCGTAGAACCAGTAACCGCCGCCATCGGGAATGCTCCGTTGCCAAAGCTATCCTCTGCATAATCCTGGGTCGAAGGGAGGGATATGTTGCTAATGGAATAATTGCTTCCACTCTTTGTGATTGATGCCATTGATGTATAGGGATAGAAGGCAACATTGGCGAGTATCGCATCGCCGGTAACAGATCCGGGATCCGCAACCCAATTCAATGCCGCAGTTGTCTTGCCGTCTGAAGCATCGGTAACCTGATATTGTTCATTGACAGTACTTCCGGCAAAAATGCTCACCTGGTCACCCTGTTTCCAAAGTACATTGAGATTATCCAGCGATGTCTTGGTATCAACGGCGGCTGCATCGTCTTTAGTGGCCTCCATGGTGGCAGTGAAACTCTTGCCTTCTGGAGCAAATTCGTTTTCTTCCTTGACATGACAGCCGCTTACCGCCAGTATAGTCACAAGACCTAACAATAGTGCCTTTTTCATGATTATTAGTTATCTGCTTATTAATTATTCGCTTGCAATGGGAAATCCCCCGTTAAATATACGCATTCCTTTTCGATAATACAACCCCTGACCTCATTCTGCCAAAGCGTCAATTCACCGGCTAACGCCCTTGTGAGTCCATTGTTGGATAAACAGGGCGGATTGATTGGCCGTAGAAACGTTCGGCGCTGTCCCTATAGACGCCACCCGAGCCGAAGCTCACGAGCCATGCGTTGCACGAGTAATTCGTATCGAGAGAAGAAGACCAGTAGGCGGTGTCATCGTAAATGTAGATAAAGGCCCGGCAGCCGGCGATTGGCAGGAATATGCTGTTGCGGTTTGAACCAGTGACCAGATATCCGTACATCCCGTTCAGGGTAGTCTCAGTCCAGTTGCATTCTGTCCTTAACTCTGTCCATTCTGCGTCGGTTGGCATGCGCCAATTTCCGCCGAGTGTCTGTCTTGCGGCGTCATCTTCCTGGTCAAGTACTTTCTTGTTGTCTACTGTTCCGTAGTCTGAGTTTGTAACATATTTGGAGAAGGGGCCCTTATGGTTTGTGCCCAGTTCAAAGCTGTAAGATGCCCAAACGTAACCAGAAGTCTTTCCGGCCTTCCAATCATGGCAGTATTCATCCCGTGAATGGCCACTCGTGTAATAAGGCTCCGTCTCGCCCCAGGCGTAATAATCGCCGAATTCCTCGGGAGAACTTACAAAACCATCTTCGCACAGATTGCAGCTTGCCCACTTCAGCCCCGACGGCAGGCCAAGATCAACGGCGGCATCTGGACCGGGTGCAACTCCCACATAGTTCACCGCCGGCATTGAGAGCAGATTGGAGCGGGTGATGGTCTGCGATTTTATTGTCTTTATCTCCATCTGTTTGCCCTGGCTGTCGGTGACGGTTACAGTAAAGCCGCCGGACATAGTCATCGGGGGCAGGGCTATTATGAAGGCGGTAGCCGTTTCTGCGTTCAGTTGTACGCCTCTGCCGCAATCCAGTGTCACCCTCTTTGCGCCTGCCGCTGTCAGGCTGACGGCAGGGACTGCTGTATTAGATGCTGAAACAGATGCTGCGCCGCAGAGACTCTCTTTGTTATTGCCGGTTATACAGACTGAGGTTATGGCTGCGGTACCTGTCAACTGGAGTTTCAAGCCGCCTAGGACATTCTTGAATTTGAAGTCCTCATCACGCGCAGATCTTGTAACAGCCACCATCGGGAACGCCCCGTTGCCAAAGCTCGCCGCAGCATAATTCTGGGTGGCGGGCAATGCTATGTCGCTAATCACATAAGAGCTTCCGCTCCTGGCAATTGCGGCCGTTGCAGCATAAGGATAGAAGGCCACGTTCACGGATATCTCGTCTCCGGCAACTCTTCTTGTGCTTTCCACCCTGTTCAAAACAGCGGTGGTCTTGCCGTCAGAAGCGTCGGTTACCTGATAATGCTCGTTTAGAGCGCTGCCGGCAAATATGCTCACCTGGTCACCGCGTTTCCAGCGCACGTTGCCGCTCTCGTCCATCGACGTCTTTGTTTCAACCTCAACGGTATCGTCTGCTATTGCCTCCACAGTAGCCAGGAAGACCTTGCCGGCAGAGACACCGTCACTAATATCTACTTTCTGGCAGCCGCATACTACAATGGCAACCAGCAGGGCTAATGCTAAACTCCTTCTCATTAATAAATGTATAAAGTACTTTGCACAAAGGTATGCAATTTACCACTGAACCACAATTTTGCATGCTCCCTGTTACAACGCAAAAAAAAGCCGGCATCGCTGCCGGAGAGTAACAATATGTCGTTGCCGGTATGACCGGCAATCCAAGCCATGGCAATAAACGTCATAGCTATACTCCTGGCCAGCGGCTTGACCAAGAAAGAAGTAGAATCGCTCTAGTCTTTATACGATACAACATAAGCAGTACCAGCCTTCTGGCAACTGCTTAGAGCAAGAACTGCCAGGAGGCTAATACTAAACCTCTTTTCACGATAAACTGCTGTAGCCCTATTCTACCATGAGCCGGGAGTCTCGCCCACATGCTCGGTTCCGGTCTGGCTGTCGCAGATTACACGCTGAGTGCCAACAGAAAGCACTTCGCATGCAGGGGCGTCATAAAGATTCTTTTTCATAATACGTATCATTTATTAATTCTATGCGGGAGATGACTAATAGTCATTTTGTGCAAATGTATACAAATTACCTTTTAATTGCAATACCCTGGCTGTAAAGAAAAAAAAGCCGGCAGCGCTGCCGGCTTTGTCGGGATACCCCGACTCGAACGGGGGACCACCTGGTCCCAAACCAGGTGCGCTAACCAACTGCGCCACATCCCGATTGGACTGCAAAGGTATAAAAAAATTTGGGGAATATCGAAAAACCCCATATCTTTGCTTTCCCTCTAAAATTCGGCATCAGCCGATAGCGGAGCGCGAGCAGGGCTAACAATCGCCATCAGGCGATAGCGGAGGCCGAGCAGCGTGGTAAGTGCGATAGCAAGGCCGGAGCGAGGGGTCTGGGGCCTGGCCCCAGTATAATCAGGTGAGGTGGGTGAGTGGCTGAAACCACCAGTTTGCTAAACTGACGTACTCGATTAGGGTACCGGGGGTTCGAATCCCCCCCTCACCGCCAGACGGTTAAAACGCTAAAGAACAGCTCTTTAGCGTTTTTTATTTAGAACTCGTACAGATTCAACCCTGTTTCGGGATCAAATTTGCGACCGACCCCGTCCAGTCCATAATCTTCCACAAATAACTCGCAGGCACCGTTGACCCGGGCCGTGAGCAGATGCCCTCCTACACAGGTGTAGTCCCGGCGGCTGGCGGTCACATGAAGATGAAGGTAAACCTCTCCGTCCTTGCTTGAAACGTTCCCCGCCAGGCACGTAATCTCCATCTGCTCGTCGAAGGTCTTGTCCACATAAGTCTTGGTCGCGGGATCCAGAAACCGGAACGTAGCTTGTGATATTGCCGCTATTCCGCCGACGACGCCGCTTCGCACGCCCTTCTTGCGGCAAAAATCCGCCAGCGCTGCAGAAATCTCTTGGTGATTGTCTATGCTCAGGATATATCTTCCGTCTTTAGTGCTTAAATAATTATACATGATACCGATGGTGTTTGCCAGACTTTGTCTTTATCTTACAACGACAAAAATAACTATCTTTGGCTTTCGATGAAGTTTCTGCGAAGAATAATCCTATGGCTGCTGATTCTCTTCTTTGGCAGCAGCATCGGGATGGTATTCGTGTATAAATATCTTCCCGTGTACATAACGCCTCTGATGGTAATCCGCCTATTTGACCAGCACAAAGCCGACAAGCCGCTCCGCCTGAAGCACACCTGGGTCCCCATGGAGAGAATCAACAACAGCCTGCCGCTGGCGGTATGGGCCAGCGAAGACCAGCGGTTCTTCACCCACAAGGGCTTCGATCTGAAAGAGATTGACAACGCCGTAAAAGAGCGCAACAGGGGTGGCCGGCAGCGCGGTGCCAGCACCATCACCCAGCAGACCGCAAAGAATGTATTTCTCTGGCCCGACCAGAGCTGGCTGCGCAAGGGGCTCGAAGCCTACTTCACAACCCTCATAGAACTTATCTGGGACAAGCAGCGGATAATGGAGGTCTATGTCAATTCAATTGAGATGGGCGACGGAATCTACGGGGCGCAGGCCGCGGCGAAAAGATTTTTTGGCCACGATGCCGCGACCCTCACCAAAGAAGAGAGCGCCCTGATAGCGGCCGCCCTCCCCAGCCCGCTTAAGCGCAACTGCGCCGCACCGGGGCCGTATATGATTCAGCGTCAGAAAGAGATTCTCCGCCAGATGAAACTCCTGGGCGGCCGTTTCCCCGAAAAATAGATTTCCTTACTCTACGACAGTGCACCAGCCGTGTATGTCTTCTGCACGTCCGTACTGAATGTCGCGAAGGGCATTGTACAGTTTGAGGCAGACAGGACCCACCTCTTTGCCGTATTCGATATACTCTTCGGTATCGATATCGTAGATGGAGCCGATGGGCGAGATTACTGCGGCGGTGCCACAAGCGCCGGCCTCTTCAAAAGTCTTGAGCTCATCAACCGGGATGGGCCGCTGCTCAACCTTCAGGCCCATATCCTCTGCAAGCGTGCGGAGACTCTTGTTGGTGATTGAAGGGAGAATTGAAGGAGACTGGGGAGTGACATATGTGCCATTCTTTATGCCGAAGAAATTGGCGGCGCCGCACTCCTCTATATACTTATGCTGGGCAGCATCGAGATACATCACGTTGGCATAGCCCAGTTTGGTCGCCTTCTCGCCGGAGAGGAGGCTGGAAGCATAGTTGCCGCCCGCCTTGATATCGCCCGTACCGCGCGGCGCGGCGCGGTCCTGTATGCGGTCTATGACAACCTTGATAAGCTGCATCCCGCCCTTGAAATAAGGACCGACGGGTGAACAGAACGCCACAAACTCGGTCTCCGGGCAGGTATGCACGCCAAGGGCCACCTGCGCACCATATATGAACGGACGGATATATAGCGAAGCGCCAGACTCGTAAGGCGGAACAAAATCGATGTTCAGTTTGACCAGCTTGATGCAGGCCTCAATAAACATATCCTCCGGCAGCGGTGTCATACAAAGCTTGAGTGCAGAAGCCTGCAGGCGCCTTGCATTCTCTTCTACCCGGAACAGGCGCACCTTGCCGTCCACCCCGCGGAAAGCCTTGAGACCTTCAAACGCCTCGATGCCATAATGCAGGCACATAGTGGACATGTGCATGTGGATATACTCATCTTCTGTGACTGTGAGCGGGCTCCACGCCTTGCCGTCAAAAGAGCACCTGACATTGGCGTTTGTCTTCCTGTAGCCAAAGCCAATGTTGTTCCAATCGATATTTGCTGCCATAAATATACGTTATTTGAATGGTTAACCGGGGGGCTAAGGTAGTACAAAAAAAGCGTGATTGTAACGGTTTGTTACGCTTTTTTAATCCGCACTGCCTTAACAAAGTGCGACATCAGGTAGCCTATTGCCGCCACGGAGACAAAAATCAACAGCAAATCTGTAAGTTGAAGCCGTACCGGATAATATGAAACCACAAAGTTCCCCGGCATCTTGACCAGATGGAGATACTGCTGGGCAAGGCACACCAATATGCCCAAAACCACGCCTGCGGCTGCGCCCAGCAGAGAAATCATCCACCCCTCGGTGGTGAAAATCCGGTTGATCATCTTATCATCAGCACCCATCGAGCGGAGAATCCCGATATCCTCCTGCTTCTCAATTATAAGCATGGAGAGAGAGCCGAATACATTGCAGGATATGATCAGCACCACGAAGAGCAGGATAAGATAGATGGCCAGCTTCTCGTAGGTCATCATCTTGTAGAGCGATTCATTCTGCTGATATTTGTTGCGCACCTGGTAAGCATCCCCGAACAAAGATGCGATTTCGTTCTGGAACTGTCTGGAGACCGTGCCGGAGGCTGTAACATATTCCGGCTTTACCCTGATTTCTAAAGAGGAAACTTCCCTCTCCCACTCCAGAAGCTTGCGCAGCGCCGCAATGGGCATATACACGTACTGCTCGTCAAAAGTCTTGTCCATGGAGATGGTGCCGGAGGGGAACACCCTCACCTTCTTCAGGGCCGCAGTGGGGTCAGAGAGCGACACCCTGGCCGTGCGGGAGGGGAAATAGACCTCCAGCGGGGTGAGGAATGTGGTGTTGATGCGCAGTTCCTGCGCAATCGACGCCCCCAGTACCATCTGGGCTATCTCTCCGTCCTGCAAGTCAAACGAGCCTTGCGCAATGAACCGGTTCAGGCCGGTGACATCCTGATATGTAGAATCCACGCCACGGGCGGTGACAATCGCCTCCCGCTCACCGTATTTGAGAAATACCGTCTCCTCCAGCATCCCGCACACAGAGGCAATCTCTTCGCGCCCCTTCAACACCTCCAGCGTCGCCTGTGAGGGGGCAAACACCTTGTTCTCCAGCGGCGTTATCACCAGATCCGGGGTGTAACTGTCAAACATCCCCTTGAGCAGGTTGTCAAAGCCGTTGTAGATGGAGAGGATTATTACAAGGGCGGCGCAGCCCACCGCGATGCCGGCAGCCGAAATAACGGAAATTATGTTGATAACGTTATGCGACTTGCGGGCAAACAGATACCTGCGGGCTATGAAAAAAGTGGTGTTCAACTACTTTTTAAGTAACTCTTCTATATGCTCCACATAGTCCAGGCTGTCGTCAAGGAAAAACTGGAGCTCCGGAACAATCCGCAGCTGTTTGCCCACGCGACGGCCCAGCTCGCCGCGAAGCGCCCGTGTCTGTCCGCCGATTAGCTCCATAACCATTTCGCTCTTCGAAGAGGGGAAAATGCTCACGTAGATCTTTGCCTGCGACAGGTCGGGGGTGATTTTGACGCCGCTCACCGATACCAGTGCGCCGTCGAACGCAGCCATCCCTTTGCTGCGGATTATCTCTGCCATATCGCGCTTGATCTGCGACGCGACCTTAAGTTGCCTGGTGCTGGCGGTGCCTTCCATAATTATTCAATATTGATGATAAAATAGTTCTTTTTGCCCTTCTGGGCGAGGATATAGTGGCCGTTCACAATGTCGGCCTCTGTGATTTCACCATTCGGGTCGGTGAATTTGTCCTTGTTGATAGAGATGCCGTTACCCTGTACCATCTTGCGCGCCTCGCCCTTGGAGGGGAGTATGTCGGTCTTAACCGCCAGCAGCTCCAGGATGTTGCAGGGCAGTTCTGCCTTGGGCAGGGTGTAAGACGGCACATCGTTGAACACAGCCCTGAAGGTGCGCTCGTCCAGCTTGCGCAGCGCCTCTGAGTTGCCACCAAACAGCATCTGCGAAGCAGCTACGGCGCTCTCATAGGCCTGCTGGCCGTGTACCATTACGGTAATCTCTTTTGCCAGCAGCTTTTGGAGTTCGCGCCGGCCGGGATCTTCGCGATGGGCGGCGATTGCGCCCTCGATGGTCTCGCGGTCCAGCATAGTGAAAATCTTGATGTAGCGCTCGGCGTCCTCGTCGGAAACATTCAGCCAGAACTGGTAGAATTCGTATGGCGACGTGCGCTCCGCATCCAGCCATACGTTGCCCTTCTCGGTTTTGCCAAACTTGGTGCCGTCAGCCTTGCGGATCAGCGGGCAGGTCAGGGCAAACGCCTCGCCACCGTCCATGCGGCGGATAAGCTCGGTGCCTGTGGTGATGTTGCCCCACTGGTCGCTGCCGCCCAGCTGCAGGATGCAGCCGCGATTCTTCCACAGCCAGTAGAAGTCGTAGCCCTGCATCAGCTGGTAGCTGAATTCGGTGAAGGACATGCCCTCGCTGCTGTCGCGCGAGAGGCGCTTTTTGACGCTGTCCTTGGCCATCATATAGTTCACGGTGATATGTTTGCCGATGTCGCGGATAAAGTTGATGTAAGAGTAATCCTTCTTCCAGTCGGAGTGGTTCACCA
>JAGABI010000068.1 GCA_017614715.1 Bacteroidales bacterium
ATAATACTGGGGCGCTGCCCCAAACCCCGCCGCTTCGCGCTGGCCATTTGCAAACCTACCCACACGCGCTCCGCTAGCGCCTAAAGGCGCGTATTATCCTCGAACCACTCCCTACCCCAGTAACTCCAGCATATAATGCAGCAGGTCCTCGCGGGCGACGGACTGCTGATTGCCGGAAGACATCTCTTTGACGGTGAACATGCCGCCGGCCATCTCGCTCTCGCCAGCCACTACTACCACAGAGATATTGTTACGGTTTGCGTATTCGAACTGCTTCTTGAGTTTGGAGGCCTCCGGATAGAGCACACAACTGATCCCCTCCCGGCGCAACTGTGCGACTGCCGGAATGCAGTATTCCGCCTCTTTTTCCCCCATATTGGTAAAGAGCACGCTGGCGCCGGAAAGCAACTCTGCCGGATACTTTTCGAGTCCCAGCAGCACGTCATAAATGCGGTCGGCACCAAAGGAGATGCCCACGCCGGAGACATTCTTCAGGCCAAAGATGCCCGTCAGATCGTCGTAACGGCCGCCACCGCAGATGCTGCCGATGGCAAAGTCCAGTGCCTTCACCTCAAAGATTGCACCGGTGTAATAGTTCAGGCCGCGGGCCAGCGAGAGGTCGAGTTCAACCTTCTGCCGGATACCTGCGGCGCCAATCATTGAGAACAACTGTGAAATTTCCTCCACACCTTTGAGGCCGACTTCCGATGCAGCCAGCAGGGTGCGCATGAACGAAATCTTCTCTTCGTTACTGCCGGAGAGGGTAAGCACGGGCTCGATAACCGCAATGGCGGCATCCCCCACCCCTTTCTCGCGCAACTCTTCCTTCACTGCATCCAACCCGATCTTGTCTATCTTGTCTATGGCCACGGTGATGTCCATCATCCTCTCCGGCACCCCCGCAACCTCGGCGATGCCCGCCAAAAGCTTGCGGTTGTTGATCTTGATGCAGACATTTATGCCAAAGCGGCCGAAAACCATGTCCACAATCTGGACCAGTTCCAGCTCATTCAGCAGCGAAGTGGAACCGATGACATCGGCATCGCACTGATAAAACTCGCGGTAGCGACCCTTCTGCGGGCGGTCTGCCCGCCATACGGGCTGAATCTGGAAGCGCTTGAAGGGGAACGATATATCGTTCTGGTGCTGAGTTACAAAGCGGGCAAACGGCACCGTGAGGTCGTAGCGCAGACCCTTTTCGCACACCTTGGAGGTGATGGCTGCTGAAGAAGGAACATTATCCAGGTCCAGACATGCAAAAGCATCTCCGGAATTCAGGATGCGATACAGCAACTTGTCCCCCTCATCACCATATTTGCCCAGCAAGGTGGAGAGATTCTCCATTGCGGGGGTCTCAATCTGCTGATAGCCAAACAGGCGGAAGACGCCCTTAATGGTGTCAAAGATATAGTTGCGGCGCGCCATCTCGACGCATCCGAAATCTCTTGTACCCTTTGGGATTGAAGGTGCCTGAGCCATAAATTATTCCGATAGTTTCTTGTGTATTTCTGCAGCTGCCTTGCGGCCGGCACCCATTGCCAGGATGACGGTGGCCGCACCGGTGACCGCATCGCCGCCGGCAAAAATGCCTTCGCGGGTCGTAGCTCCGCTTTCATTAGCAACAAGGCCACCCTTGCGGGTGCGCTCAAGACCCGGTGTAGTCTTGGCAATCAGCGGGTTGGGCGATGTTCCAAGGGCCATTATCACGGTGTCGCACTCCACTTCAAACTCGCTGCCCTCAACGGGCACGGGACTGCGGCGGCCGCTTTCGTCGGGTTCTCCGAGCTCCATTTTGATGCACTTCAAGGCACGCACGTTGCCGTTCTCGTCGCCAAGCACCTCAACGGGATTTGTGAGCATACGGAACTCTATTCCCTCCTCTTTCGCGTGGTGAACCTCCTCTTTGCGGGCAGGAAGCTCCACTTCTGTACGGCGATAAACGATAGTAGTATCCGCACCCAGACGAAGCGCGGTGCGGGCAGCATCCATCGCCACGTTGCCGCCACCCACAATCACGGCTTTGCGACCGGCGTGGATAGGGGTTGCATAGTCGTCGAGATATGCCTTCATAAGGTTGTTGCGCGTCAGGAACTCGTTTGCGGAGAACACGCCATTGAGGTTCTCGCCGGGGATGCCCATAAAGCGCGGCAGTCCGGCGCCGGTTCCTACAAAGACAGCCTCAAAGCCCTCCTTATCCATAAGGGAATCTATGGTTACGGTACGGCCAATTATTACGTCGGTTTCTATCTTTACACCAAGGGCGGTGACGGCCTCGATCTCCCTGGCAAGCACTTTTTCTTTAGGAAGACGGAACTCGGGAATACCATATACCAGTACGCCTCCGGCTTTGTGAAGGGCCTCGAAAATGGTGACATCATAACCCCATTTGGCAAGATCCGCCGCACAGGCCAGGCCCGCGGGGCCGCTGCCAATCACAGCCACCTTATGGCCGTTGGAAGGGGCTTTCTCCACCGCCTGGGACTCTTCCGGATGGGCGTGCATATAATCTGCCACAAAACGCTCCAGCTTGCCGATGGCCACCGGTTCGCCCTTGACGCCAAGAATGCACTGACCTTCGCACTGTGTTTCCTGAGGGCATACACGGCCGCAAACTGCCGGCAGCAGTGAATCTTTAGCAATCACACCGGCTGCAGCGACAATGTCGCCCTCTGCCACGCGGGCTATGAATTCCGGTATCTGTATGCTTACTGGGCAGCCGCCCACGCAGCGGGGGTTCTTGCAATGGAGACAGCGACTCGCCTCAAGCATAGCCTCCTGGGTGTCGTATCCATACGAAACCTCTTCAAAATTGTGCGCGCGGACCTTGGGATCCTGTTCGCGTACTGCAACTCTCGGGATCTTATTTGCCATAACTTTCCATTGCTGCCGCCTCCTCCGGCTTATATTGGCGTGAACGACGCATCGCCTCGTCCCAGTCCACAAGGGCACCGTCAAACTCGGGACCGTCCACGCAAGAGAAATATGTCTTTCCGCCTACGCTTACACGGCATGCACCGCACATTCCAGTGCCATCGACCATCAGCGTATTCATACTTACCTGGATGGGAATATTAAGTTTCATACAGGTAAGGGTTGCGAATTTCATCATTATCATAGGGCCTATGGCAACACAGTTGGTGTACGTTTTGCCTTTGGCGCAGAGATCTTCCAGGCAGGCGGTGCCGACTCCCTTGAAGCCCTCGCTGCCGTCGTCGGTACACAGGTAAAGATTGTCGCAGGCTGCGGAGAGCTTATCTGTATATATCAGTAAATCTTTGGTTCTTGCACCAATTATTACATCCACCGGCACGCCGTGCTCGTGCAACCAGCGGGCCTGGGGATAAACCGGGGCAGTGCCCAGACCACCAGCGATGAACACATAGCGACGGCCCTTAAGCTCTTCCGGGGTGGCATTCACAAATTCAGACGGATTACCCAAAGGACCCACAACATCGGCAAAAGAGTCTCCCACCCCGTACTGCTCCACCATCTTGTGGCTGGAACGGCCGATAAGTTGGACGACCACGGTCACGGTCCCTTTGACCGCATCGGAATCGCTGACGGTGAGTGGGATACGCTCCCCTTTCTCATCATCGCGGATAATAAGGAACTGGCCCGGCAGGGCTGCCGAAGCCAGTCTTGGAGCTTCGATCTCCATCAGAAAAATCTGAGGAGCGAGCTGTTTCTTTTCGAGTATCTTATACATTGTAACCGCTGGTTGATTATACGAGCGGCAAATGTAATAAATTTTTGCTTTATTGAACCTTCTGCACTTCCGAGGCGGAATAACCGAGCTTCTCGATGGCCTTTGCAAGCTTATCCCTGGAGGTTTTTGCAGGGTCAAACTTGAAATAAACGGTCCTGGTTGCAAGGTCAATCTTACAATCTTTAATCCCTTTCTCGTATGGGAGGTTGGCCTCGCACTTCTTCACGCACTTCTTGCATTCTATATCAGTAACAAAGGTAACCTCTTCATATACAACCTGTTTTTTCTTGTCGGCGGCAAATGCGCCCACAGAAACCATCATCAGGATGGCCATCACCAAAAGTGTAAGTCTGGTTTTCATATCGTTAAATTTTTAATTGTTATTTCCACAAAGTATATCTGAGTCCTAAATAGAATTTGCGGCCCATAAGCGGACCCCATACAACAGAGGCGTCAAAACCGCTGCCAAAAGGGTTGTCTGCGCCGATTATAGCATCGTGCTGGCGGAAGCCAGTTATGTTCTCCACCCCGGCGTAGATGTCCAGCGCCTTAAGTTTGCGGGTCACCTGGGCATAGAGCATCGGATATACCGGAGAATACTCCATCTCCCAAGCCTGCGCCGCATAGTCGGGCAACCGCATGGGGCCGTTGAGTTGCGCGGTGAAATCGAATATCCACTTGCTAAGGTCGGTCTTGTACTGCAGGTTGAGCACCCCTTTGTACAGACTGGTCATGGGGCGCACTATCACCTTGTCGGTGCAGCCGTAGGCCTCCAGAAGCCTCACCTTGGGGTCGGTGTAGCGGAAGGTTAGCAGCGCATTGAAATGGCTGTTGAAATCCAGAGAAAGGTCTGCCTGGAGGGTCTGGGTGGCCGACTGGGCCAGCGTCATGCAAGTAGTGCCGGGAAGCCATTCGGTGTCGGCATACACCTGGCGGGAGAAATCGGTACGGAAGTACTCCAGGCTTATGTAGCTGGCATCATCCTCGCCAATCGGGAGATAATAAGTCACGTTGCCGCCCATGGTTATCGCATCCTCTATGTCCATGTTAAGGCCGCGGCCCGTATCGGGATGGACACCGTAGTTGTAGATAATCCGGCGGTTGGAGGAGAACAGGCCATAATTGTCTGCAAACACGCTGGGAGAGTGCTGTGCCCGCCCGATGCTCCCTCGCAGCACCAGGTCGTGAACCGGCGCATATTTAAGGGTAAGACGGGGGGAGACCAGCATCTTCTGGTAATACGAGTCCCAATCCATCCTGAAGCCGGCCACTGCGGTGAATTTCTCGCCGCTGCGGAAAGTGTATTCTCCCATTGCCCCCAGCAGTGTCTCCTTGCGGGCCGGAATCGGCATCTCCTCCGAGGTCTCCAGTCCGTACGGGCGGATGGCGTAGTGCTCCACAATATCGTCGTTCTGGGCGGTGAAGGCAAACTCCACGGTGTTGTGCTCGTTAAAGTCGTTGTGGTATATCAGGTTGGCAAACAGGTTTTTCTGCAAGCCGCTGTAATGGTTGCAGCCAAAGTGGGCGTCAGTGTCGTAATAGTTGCCGGTGGCCACAAAGGCGATGCTGCTGCTCTGGTCGTCGTTTAGCGGCATCCCCACTTTCACGTAAGCATTGTAGAGCTGGTTGTTTATCAGCGAGCCCCACGCCGCAGGGGCAGTGTCCCACGCCATGCCGCGGTTGTAGCCCATCTGGCCGCCGACGCGGTTGTCGTTCACCACCTTGAAGCCAAAGCGCACCTGCAATCCGCTGGGGTCATAGTAGAGCCAGCGGTTGGAGAGGTTTATCTGGCGGGTGGTGGGGTCGTCGCGGAAGCCGTCGCCGTTGTGGTCCATCATGGAGTTGGCATAAGAGAAATAGGTCATCAGGATGGTGCTCCAGCGGTCGTTCAGTTGCAGGGCAGAGATAATGTTGCCGTCAAACATCTTGTCGCTACTGCCGTAGAGGTTCACGAAGAGCGGCGTCTCGTCCACCGGCTTGCGGTGCTCCATGTCAATCTGGCCGGTGATGCCCCCCGCATCGTTGGCCACAGAGGTGGGGCCTTTGGATATGAGGATGCTCTCCAGCCACTGGCCGGGGACATAATTGAAGCCGAAGGTAGATGAGAGGCCGCGCATTACCGGCATCTTCTCGTCCTGCATCTGGGTATAGACGCCGGAGAGCCCCAGCAGCTTGATCTGGCGGGCACCGGTAACGGCGTCGGCATACCCTACGCTGACGCTGGCGGTGTTCTCAAAACTCTCCGCCAGGTTGCAGCAGGCCATCTTGCAGATGCCGGCGGTGGTGATGGCTTCAGTCTTGACTTTGCTGAAACGCATCAGGCCCGATTGGCGGGCACTTGCCACAGACTCCTGCAGGGTATCCTCCTCTGCAAGCTCTGAACCGGGCACTGGAATACCGGTATAATCCTGGGCATTGACCGCCCGGGATAAACATAGTAAAAATATGATTATTGATAATCGTTTTAAAAACATAATATTCTGTCAATTAAGGGGTTGTACATTGTCGCTAGATGAGCGGACAATGCATACTAAACCCTTCTGAC
>JAGABI010000069.1 GCA_017614715.1 Bacteroidales bacterium
AAAATTTATCCTCACAACACTTGTCCTGTTGTCGTGTGCGCTTGGTGCGCAGGCACAATATCAGGTGAAGGGCACAGTCTCGGACGATCTGGGGCCGGTAATAGGCGCCACCGTCATGGAGGCGGGTACATCCAACGGTACCTCGACCGACTTTGACGGCAACTTTTCCCTGAAAGTCTCGGGGCCGGAATCTATTGTGGAGGTCAGCTGCATAGGCTACGCCACCCAGACGTTCCCGGCAAAGAGTGTCCCTTCAAGCATCCTTCTCATAGAGGACGTCAACTTTCTGGAGGAGGTGGTCGTAGTGGGCTACGGCACCCAGAAGTCAAAAGACCTCACCGCACCTATCGTTAACGTCAAGGGTGACGAACTCAATAAGCAGATCGCGGGCAATGCCCTCTCTGCCCTCCAGGGCAAGGCCAGTGGCGTGCGCATCATCCAGAGCGGCGCCCCCGGCAGCGCTCCGGCAGTCACAATCCGCGGTACCGGCTCCATAGGCAGCTATGCCACCCCTTTATATGTGGTGGACGGCGTGTTTGTGGACAATATCTCCTTCATCGCCACTAACGATATAGAAGAGATGACGGTGCTAAAGGATGCGTCGGCTGCCGCCATCTATGGTGTGCGTGCCGCCAATGGCGTCATACTGATCACCACAAAGAAGGGCGTTCTTAACCACACCAACATCAGTTACGACGGCTACGTCGGCCTTCAGGTGCCCGTCAACGTGATGAAACTGGCAAGCCGCGACCAGTATGTAGAGTTGCTCAACTCTGCCTTCAGTGCCGACGCCACCTATGTCCCCAAGGTTGCAAGTGACTATCCCACCAGTACCGACTGGTATGCCACCCTGCTGCGCAAGGCCCTGACACACAGTCATTCCCTGGACGTTTCCGGCGCTACAGAAAATACAAATTACAGCATCGGACTGGGCTATTTCTACCAGGACGGCATCATGGATTCCGACAACTGGTACAGCCGCGTGAATTTCCGCGCCCGCATAGACCAGAAGGTCAAGGACTGGCTCACTCTGGGTGCCAACGCCCTCATCAGCGATTATTCCCGCAAGGATCCCAACTCCGGTGCATTTTACCAGGCATTTGTGAACCCGCCTGTTTATCCGGTTTATAATGATGCCAACACCGATGCTTATCCGGTGAAGTTTGACTCGCCCCAGCGCTACGGATTCGGCGGTTCCTACGGCAACCCCTACGCCGCCAACTACTACAGCAACAATAAGACCGACGGCCTGGACCTTGTGTTCAGCACCTATGCAGAGCTCAAGTTCTTCCAGGACAGGCTCAAGTTCAGGACTTCATACAACCTGGATTTCGAAGCCTACAAGAGTGCAGGATACACTCCAGAACATCTGGTATATGGCACACAGGGGGCCAGCACCTCTGTCCAGAGCAAGGCTTTTGCCATCCGCCGCAAGCAGATTATTGACAACACCCTCACATGGGCAGACAGCAAGGGGCCGCACTCATATTCAGTGATGCTGGGACAGAGTACCCGCGTTGAGACCCTGCAGGGACTCTCCGGCAGCGCCACCAGCGTGCCTGACATTGACGAGCAGAGCCACTACATAGGCCTGGGCAGCACCAACGGCATCTCCGTAACCGACCTCAACCCCGGTCCCTATACCCACCACGGACTCTCCTTCTTCAGCCGCGGCACATACAACTACAAGGACACATACCTGGCCACTGTCACTATGCGTGCCGACGCTTCCAGCAAGTATCAGCAGAAATGGGGTTTCTTCCCCTCCGTTGGCCTCGGCTGGGTAATGACCAACGAACCCTTCATGAAAAATGCGCCAGCCTTTGAATATCTCAAGATGCGCGCTTCCTGGGGTCTGCTCGGTAACGACAACGTGCCGGCGAACTCCGTAGCCATCCTGGGTTCTACCGGATATGGCGCATCTGCCGTATTCAACGATGTGCTGATAGACGGTATCGGTGCCCAGACAGTTTACCAGAATTACCTCAAGTGGGAGGTCGTGAACGAGGCCGACCTCGGCTTTGACTTTGCATTCCTCAACCATCGCCTGAACGGTTCCCTGGACTATTATAACCGTACCACCCACAATGTAGTGTTCTACGTGCCCATCGCTGTCGGCGGCGGCACGACAGAACTGCTGGCAAACAACGGAACTGTGAACAACAGCGGTTTTGAGTTGGATCTCAAGTGGAATGACCGCATCAATGACGACCTCTCATACAGCATCGGCTTCAACGCCACCACCGTGCGCAACCGCGTGATTGAGCTGCAGGACCGCGACTACATACCCGGAGCCACCGTGCGAGGCAACTATTCCACCCGTACCCTCCCCGGTTATCCTATCGGCTCCTTCTGGGGATACAAGATCGATTATGTGTACGAGAGCACCAAGGACGCCCTTCTTGACGAGCAGATCCAGGACATCAAGGCCGCCGGCTATTTCCGCTATCACGACGAAGTGGCAGATGGCGTGATAGACGACAAGGATCTCACCTATCTGGGCAGCCCCATCCCCTGGCTGATGACCGGCCTGGACTTCGGCCTCAACTGGAAACGCTGGGACTTTGCCCTTTCGCTCTATGGTCAGTTCGGCAACAAAATCCTGAATGCCAAGCGTATGACCCGCGGCACATTCTCCGACGGCAACTACGACCTTGACTTCTACAACAACGCTTTCCCCAAGAACAACAAATACCCCAGCGCAACGGCATACACCAGCGCCTACACCCAGAGGGCCAATTCTTTCTTCGTAGAGGATGCCTGGTTCATGCGTATCCAGAACGTTCAACTGGGCTACACGATTCCCGCACCTGAAAGCTGGAAAGGGTTTGACAGCGCCCGTCTTTATGTCTCTGCACAGCGTCCCTTCACATACTTCCCCTACAACGGTTTCACCGCAGAAATCGGAGGTTCTCCCACAGAGTCGGGCATAGACTCTTCTACCCACCCTATGCAGGCCATCTATACCATCGGTCTCAAACTCAATTTCAAGTAAACTGTTATGAAAAAGCATACAATACTTATAATGGCTGTGGCCGGAATCATTCTGGTAGGATGTACGGATTTCCTGAATATCCGCCCCGAGGGTACTACGACCAGCGAAGGCCTGGATTATTCCAACCCGGAAAACATATTCAAGCCCGTGAGCGCCGCTTACGCACAGTTGCGCTCTTATAACTGCTCTGCTTTTCCATTCATCGGCTGCCTCGAAGTCACTAGCGACGATGCCGACAAAGGCTCCACCCCGGAGGATGGCGCTTCCATGAAAGAACTGCAAACCTTCACCTACGGAGCATCCAACGAACTTGTCCTGGCTCAGTGGACAGGCTGGTACGACGTTGTGTCGGCAGCCAACAATGCCCTGGACCAGATGACACAGTTCAAGAAGGAATTGCAGTCAGAAGAGAATCTGGCGCTGGTGGAGCAGTGCATCGGCGATGCAAAGTTTATTCGCGCCTACGCATATTTCTATCTGGTGCGGATGTGGGGCAACATTCCTCTGGTAGACAAGACTATGTCCGCCACAGAGCTGGCCTCGCTTCAGCAAAAGACTCCCGCCCAGATTTACGAATTCATAGAGGCCGACCTTCAGGATGCGATAGAGAGGCTGCCGGCAAGCTGGCCACGCACCTACATCTCCCGCGCGAACAAATATACAGCTATGGCTTACAAAGCGAAAGTCCATCTCTATCAGGGAGAATACGACCAGGCTGCAGCCCTTTGCGACGAGATTATCGCCAGCGGAAAGTATTCGCTGATGCCCGACTTCCGCTATGTATTCTCTATGGAGGGTGAGAATTGCCAGGAGAGCGTGTTTGAAATAGAGAGCAGTACCCTTGGCAAGACCACCGGCGATGCCGCCTACAGCGAGTATGCCTACCATCAGGGCCCCCGCAACAACACCCCCGCCAATATGCAGGGATGGGGCTTCTGTACACCCAGCGAATCGCTGGTTGAATTTCTCACCGATCGCGGCGACACCGAGCGCATGGCAGCCACCCTGCTCTACAGTGGGAGCACGACTCCCGAGGGGGACTACATATCCGACAAATGCCCCAATCCCATCTATAATGGCAAGGTTTACACTCCCTCGTCCTATAACAAATGGAACAACAACGGCTACGGATATGACCACAATCTGCGCGCAATGCGCTACAGCGAGGTGCTGCTGATGTACGCAGAGGCCCTTGCACGTAATGCCGTGCCGGGAGCCAAGAGCGGCTATTCTGCAGCCACGGCCCTGGATATGGTCAGAAGCCGTGTCGGCCTGGAGAGCGTTGCCCCGTCGTTAGCCAACATTCTTGACGAGCGCCGTGCAGAACTGGCAATGGAAGAAGACCGTTTCCTTGACCTGATACGCACCGGGCGTGCGGCAGAAGTGCTGGGCCCTTTGGGCTACACTGAGGGCAAGAACAACCTCTTCCCCATACCCGCCACCCAGCTGCAGCTGAACACCAACTTGCATCAAAATCCCAACTATTTATAAAACATTATTCTATCAATTAAACAACAAATCAAATGAAAAAGTACTTAATGCTTCTTGTGGCAGCTGCTGCTGCCGTGACTCTTGTAGCCTGCAACCCCGAGGGCAAAAAGAAAGACACCTCCGGCGGTGTAGATGTCGCAAAGGACAACCTGGTTGCTTACTTCCCCCTCAACTCTGCTGAAGATTGTGTAACCCTCGGCGAAGGTGTCACCTATGACGCCCTGGGCGGTTTCGGTAAATTCGGTGTCGGCGCACGCGGCGGCTGCTATGAGAGCACCGGCGATATTAACACCCAGGCTTACCTGAAGCTCAATGTTCCCGCTTCTTTCGTAAGAAAACTCTCTTCCTTTACCCTTTCTGCATGGATTTTCCCCAACGACTATCGCGGCGGTATCTTCACCGTTGGCAGCGGTGATGCTGTAGTTGATGCCAACTGGGGTGCATTCGACCTCTTCCTGGACGGTGGCAACGACGATAACGGCGCTACCCTCAAGGGTTATTTCTACAACGACAACACCGCAGCCGACTGGCACGGCTTCTATCCTTGGGTTAACGGTATCACAAAGCTTGCCTGGCAGTTCGTTACTATGACTTACGATGAGAACACCTCCAAGCTGATGCTCTATGTAAACGGTGCAAAGGTTTACGAGCAGGATGTCCTTCTGGGCGACGGCAAAGCCGGTGCAGGCAAAGTCACTCTGCTCAATGCAACCTGCTGCTACATCGGTGCATTCGCACAGCGTATGACCGGTGCTTCTGCAGAAGAATGGCTCAGCTTCTTCAGCGGCAAGATCGATGAGATCCGCCTGTTCAACGTAGGTCTCTCCGAGACTGAGGTTGCACAGCTCTACCGTGCTGAGGTTGCCGTTACCGACGGTCTTGACAAATAAATTGTCTGATTAAGCACAGGAGCCCTGACCGGCTCCTGTGCTACTATGAAACTCATCAGGATATTTTTTCTTGCAGCCGTTTTACTCACGGACGTTCTGCTGTGCACCTCCTGCGTCAATAAGGAGGATAATAAGCCGCCCACATCCACCCTGCTCTCCTGCACGATAGAAGGGCGCAAGGTGGCAAACGGAAAAAGTGTCAGCGGCGTTCCGCTCGAAAACGTGGAGTTCCTTCTGGAATTCACCGCAGAGATTGACGCTTCCAAACTGGATAAGGATAAAATCTGGTTCAATAATTTTGGCTCATACCAGGTTTCCCAGCCTGACCGCTACACCCTGCGCATCACCCTTACCGGGCCGCTCAAAGAATACACTAAATACTCTCTATTTGTATTGGGTGGCGACTATCTGGGAATTCATCTCGTCGGGGATTATTCATTCAGTTTCACCACCGGGTTGGAAGACAAGATTGTTTTCCCCGAAATCTCCACTGACGAGCTTCTCACCAAGGTTCAGGAGCGCACCTTTGCCTATTTCTGGGACTATGCGCATCCCGTTTCCGGGCTGGCGCGCGAGCGGCTCGGCAGCGACGAGACCGTCACCACCGGCGGCAGCGGATTCGGCTTGATGGCCATCCCGGTTGGTATTTCCCGTGGATTCATAACGCGCCAGGAGGGTGCAGAACGCGCCTTGAAAATCGTCAATTTCCTAAAGGACAAGGCGGTGACATATCACGGCGCATTCCCGCACTGGCTTAACGGCACCAGCGGGGCTACCATAGCCTTCAGCACTTATGACAACGGCGCCGACCTGGTGGAGACGTCGTTCCTGATGGAGGGCCTGCTTACCCTGCGCTCATACTTTGACGGCAGCGACGCCACCGAGACAGCCATCCGCAGCGGAATCACCGCACTCTGGGAGGGGGTTGAATGGGACTGGTTTACCCGCGGCGGGCAGAATGTGCTCTACTGGCACTGGTCGGCCGACTACGACTGGAAAATGAACATGCAGATTAAGGGGTGGTGCGAACCGCTGATGACATATCTGCTGGCGGCGGCATCGCCCACACACCCTGTCCCAAAAGAGGTTTACGACAACGGCTGGGCTTCTGGGGCAAAGAACGGCAGAAAATTCTACGACATTACCCTGCCGCTTGGCCCCGACTACGGCGGGCCAATGTTCTTCGCTCACTACTCTTTCCTGGGGCTGAACCCCCGCAACCTTAGCGATGCCTACGCCAACTACTGGGAACAGAACGTCGCCCACTCCAGGATAAACCACGCTTACTGTGCTGCCAACCCCAAGGGTTATTACGGCTACAGCAACGTCTGCTGGGGCCTCACCGCCAGCGATTACGCGAACGGATACACTGCATCCTCGCCTACCAACGACACCGGCACCATCGCCCCCACCGCAGCACTTTCAAGCATGCCGTACACTCCCGACGAATCCATGGCTGCGCTGGAATACTTCTATTACAAACTCGGCAACAAAATTTGGGGAGAATACGGTTTCTACGACGCTTTCTCACTGGAGCACCAGTGGTTCGCCCGCAGCTACATCGCCATAGACCAGGGCCCTATCATCTGCATGATAGAGAACTACCGCTCCGGCCTGCTCTGGGACACCTTCATGCGCGATCCCGACGTCCGCCACGGCCTCGATGTCCTGGGATTCAGCTATTAAACAATATGCTTTATGCCTGGCTCCATTTGTAGCCGAGGGCGTGGAGTTCTATGGACACGGCGATAGTGTACATTACCTCTATAGTGGCCAGGACGGCCTGGAAGGCGGCTGTGCTGCCGGCCTCAAGCCCGGCGTGCATCAGATAGCTGTAGGCCTCGCCCGCAAGAGAACGCATCCTGGAGGCCAGAGCCTCGGCTTCTTTGCCGCCCAGCGGCATGCCCAGCAGGTGCTCCGTGATGTGCTCGTCCATATAGTCGAAGCCCTTCTCGCCGCAGAAGAACTTATAATCCTTAGCGGAATATTGCGTCCAGTCGGTATCCCAGCACCACGCTACCGCGGTGCCCAGATAGGCCGCCCATGCGAGCACTACCTCCGGATAGCCGTTGAATTCCGGAACGGCGTCGGCCAGGAATTCTGGGGCCAGTTCCTGCCATTTATCGTCCAAATCGGGAGTCTGCAGCAATTCGCCGCCTAGGAGGTCCTTGCTGCGGCAGATCTCCATAAGATGCTGTGCAAGACCTTTTTTATATTCAGAAACTGTCTCCATAGGGTTGTATTATAGTGCCGCCAGTATCAGCAGCTGCGCCAGCAACACCCTGAGGAACATGGTGAGCGGATAAACTGTAGCGTAATTCACGGAGGTGTAGTCGGTGCCGTACTGGCTCTGTGCAAACGAAAGCGCCGCAGGGTCGGTAGTGCCGCCCGCCACAAGGCCGCAAATCTCGTAAAAATCGAGCTTGAGCACAAGTCGCGCCAGAAGGATGATGGCTGCCACCGGTATCAGGGTGATAAGGGCGCCATAGAGTATCCACCAGTATCCGCCATTCACTACCGAACTCACAAAAGTGCGCCCGGCATCCAGTCCGACCGCCGCCATAAAGAAGGAGATACCTATCTCTCGTATCATCATATTGGCGCTGACAGTCGTGTAGGTGGTAATCTTAAGCTTGGGGCCGAAAAAGCCCAGCAGGATGGCTACCAGCAGCGGGCCACCGGCAAGGCCCAGCTTTATGGGCTGGGGAATCCCCGGGATGGTGAAGGGGATGCTGCCAAAAATAACGCCCACGGCAATGCCAAAGAATATCGGTACCAGGTTGGGGTGGGAAAGGGTTTCTGGCTTGTTGCCCACTATCTTGGCTACCAGATGGATGTTCTCTTCCGTACCGACCACCTGGATGCTGTCGCCCACCTGGAGTATCAGGCCGGGCCTGCCCACCAGTTCGATACCGGAACGTATCACACGTGTAACGGTGACATTATAGTTCTTCCTGAATCCCAATTCCGACAGGTGTTTGCCGGTGAGGGAAGATTTAGTGATGGAGAGGCGGCGGGACACCATGTTGGAATCCATTTTCTGCCAGTCCTGCTGATGCATCGGGACCTCTTTGCCAAAGATAATGCGGACAGAATCAACATCCTTATGGTCTGTGACTATGAGCAATCTGTCACCTTCGTGAAGCACGGTTTCCGGCCCGGGGACGGAGATTTCACCGTCATGCAGGATTCGGGAGGCTACGAAATCATCGCCCATATTGGCTGTCACCTGAGAGAGTGTCTTGCCAAACACGGCGGGATTGCTCACTTGGCAATGCATGCGTCGGGCTGTTTCACCGGTATTATGAGACTCGTCCAGAATGGCTTTCTCCTTTTCCAAATCTATCTTGAATATCGATTTGAAAAGCAGAAGCATAAATATTACGCCCAGCACGCCGATGGGATATGTCACAGCATAGGCAGACGCCATTACAGAGCTGTCCACAGGGGCATTTGCCGCACCGGAGAGAGTCTGCTGGGCGGCACCAAGACCGGGCGTGTTTGTCACCGCACCAGACATGACACCTGTAAGCGTCACAAAGTCCAATCCGGTGGTAAAGTGCAGCACTACGGTTACCGCCACAGCCAGCGAAACCAGCAACATCGCCAGCAGGTTGAGCTTGACGCCCCCCTTCTTGAACGAGGCGAAGAAGCCCGGCCCGACTTGCAAACCTATTGAAAAAACGAAAAGGATCAGCCCGAAATCCTTCATGAACGACAGCACCGTAGGGTCGCTGCGGAGCCCGAAATGGCTCAATAAGATACCCACGAATAGTATCCAGGTGGTACCTATGGATATCCCCCTGATTTTGAATCGCCCCAGATACAAACCGCCTCCGATGACGGTGGCAAAAAGCAATATGGAATGGGCTATGCCCGTGCCGGTAAGTATATTCTCCATAAACAGATGGAAATTCCGGCCGCAAATATATAACTATTTATTTCTCCTGCGCTTAAATCTCTCGAAAATAGCCGTCTTGCGGGAATGCCTGTGGGCTTTGAGCTGTTCCATTGCCTCGTTTGAGAGCTTGGGGAAACGCTCGCGCACCTTGCGCACCCACTGCCCGAGGGAGGCGGCGGTATGGCGGTCGCGTTTTTCAGGATACATCTCATTGAAGCAAACCATGATTCCGGTCTCTTCCACATCGGAAAACTCGTCGTTGATGGCGGTGCCCAGCATTTTCATGGAGGGGGAACTGTTCATATAGGAGTTCACCAGAGGCGGAATGTTGGTACCTAACTTACGCACAGCATCTTTGAGGTTGCGATAGTCATCCTTGAAATCGACGTCTTTGAGAATCAGGTCCATCAGGCGTCCGTTTGTTTCTGGCATCACCGGCTTTATGGGGCGGACAAGCTCTTCGGGGTCGGGGAAATGTTTCCAGAGGAAGTGGAGAATAAGGTCACGGGAAGGACGGTCGTATGACGGGTACATAGTCATCTTCCCGAAGAAATAGATGATGGAGGGGTGCTCGTTCACCACAGCCCCAATCGCATCCCACAGATTATCAAGGGCGTACAGGGCCTTTGCCCCTGCCTTGGAACTCTGGTATTCCGGAGTCACGAAGCTGCGCCCCAGCTCCATGACGTGCGGCAGGTAATCGTTTATGAAGGTGTCGCTGAAATGGAACATGTGCGCGGTGGCAAGGCGGGGCTGTCCGTTGTCATAGAACTTCACGTCCGGACCAAGTATATAACGGTAACCGCCCAGGATTGCCTTGGATTCGGGATCCCAAACCACAATCTGCTTGTAGGGATCGTCCATCGTGTCAAATTCGTCGATATCCACGCTCAGGCCGCTGCTGCCGCCCGCCTCGCGGAACGATCTCTCGCGCAGACGGCCCACCTCCCGCATCACGTTTGGCGAGTCATGGGCATCTATGACATATATCAGGTTCCCGCCCTTGTTTGTTTCACACAACATCTTGGCGGGGGTGAGTTCCGCCTCCAGAAGGTCAATGCTTACGGGGTCAATAATCTTTTCCATAACTAAAGCGCATATGCTTGTTCACGGACCCATGCCGCCCACTCTGTGGGAGTCTTGCTGTTGTCAAAAGTCTCCGGGGGAATAGGTTTGCCGAATGTAATCTTGAATGTCTTGTGCTGGTTGCGATAGAGCTCGTCGGGGAGGAAGATCATCGCAAAGTTGAATTTCAATTTGAGGAATTTGCAGATGTTGGCCACGTTGTAAAACCGGTTGCTGTTGCGTCCTTCAAAATGTACCGGCACAATCCAGCGGCCGGTGGCGCGGCTCATCTGTATGAAGTTTTTGGTCCAGGGGAGGTCTTGTATCTTCCCCTTTATCTTGCGGGAACAGAGGCCGGCGGGGAACACCACCATATTGTTGTCCGACTGATAGGCTTCTTTGATCAGCGCAGGAAGGTTGCGGGCCTGGCCTCCGGTTTTGTTGATGGGAATACAGATGGGGGCGAGCCCCTTGAGAGCCATCAGGAAGTCATTCACCATAAGGCGTACATTGGGGCCGAAGTTCTCGCCCACGACACCTGCAACGGCCACTCCGTCCACGCCGCCCAGCGGGTGGTTGCTGGCAAATGTCATCTTTGCCCCCTCCGGCACCACAACATTTTCCAGCCCGTGGATATCCAGGGTTACGTCCAGATACTTCACGCTCTCCGAGCAAAACTCGGTGCCCTCATACCCCTTGGTGGCCATCACGTTCAGGAAATCCTGATGGATGAACCTCTTTATCCAGCCGGTGATCCATTTGGGTATCTTTTTTCCCGGAAATTTGGCAGCCACTACTTTATCTACGTCAAAAGCCCATTCCGGCCTGGGAACAACTGGTTTCTCACTCATACTCCATTATGTTTTACAGAGTCAAAATTAACTAAAAATACAAAAACGGCTTTATATTTGCAACAACTTTCTGACGATAACAATTTAACCAAACTTAAAATGAGTAAATATGCTGTCATCGTCGTTGACCTGGTCAACGATTTTGTATCGGGATCTATTGCGCATCCCAGAATCAAAAGAATTATAGAACCCATCAAGGAGCTCTGTGAGAAGGCCCGCGCTGCAGGTGTGCCCGTTTTCTATGCCAACGACAGCCACACTCCCGAGGTTGACAAGGAGTTCAAGGTATGGGGCCCCCACGCAGTTGAGGGTACCTGGGGTGCAGAGGTTATAGACGAGCTCAAACCCCAGCCCGGTGACGTTATCATTCCCAAGAAGACCTACAGCGGCTTTTTCCAGACCCCTCTGGAGCTTGACCTTCGCGAGAAAGGTGTTGATACCGTTATCATCACCGGCTGGCAGGCCGACTGCTGCTGCCGTCACACCAGTGCCGATGCTTTCTTCCGCGGCTTTAACATCATTGTTCCGCGCGAGACTACCGACACCCTTACCCAGGAAGACTGCGACCGTGGCCTTGAGTATATCAAGAACATCTACGGCGGTACAATCTGCAGTATGAAGGACCTTCCTTTCTGGAAATAAATCCCCAGCATGAAGGTAGGTCTCTTTATTGACACCTTCTACCCGATGGTGGACGGTGTCATAAAAGTAGTGGACAATTACGCACGCCGCCTCGCAAAAAAATGCGAGGTGGCAGTGTTTTGTCCCGACACCAAGGGATATGACAAGGCAGAAGACAAGCAGTATCCGTACGAGATAGTCCGGTGCTCTTCGCTGCCTATCCCGGGGGTGGATTATTCCCTCCCGATTCCCCTTGCAGACCCCTCCTTCAACCTTCCATTGATAAAGAGCGGACTGGATATAGTCCACATCCACTCCCCTTTCGCGGTTGGCATGGCGGGGACGCTGTATGCCAAAATGCACCAGGTGCCGGCCGTCGCCACGCTGCATTCGCAGTACCGGCAGGATTTTGAGCGCACTTTCAAGCTTGAACCCACCATAAGGATGGCGCTCAACACACTGATGATGACATTCAACGCGTGCGACGAGTGCTGGGCGGTGAATCCCGCCATCAAAGAGCTGTATGTGAACGAATACGGCCTACTGGCCCCCTGCAAGGTGATGCTTAATGCTACCGACCATGTTCCGGTGGATGACCCTGCGGTGGCCGCAGCCCGCGTCAACCAGCGCTATGGCATTACCCCGGAAGAAACGGTATTCCTGTTTGTGGGGCGCATCAACTATCTGAAAAACATCGACTTTACCGTGCGCGCCCTGCGGATACTCAAAGACCGCGGCGTTAAATTCAAAATGATATTTGCCGGGCAGGGACAGGACGAAGACAAACTGGCGGAACTTGTGAGCGACCTGCAACTCAAAGATGACATCATCATGGCCGGCCTCAACAATCGCGAACAGCTCCAGGATCTATATTCCCGCGCCAAACTGTTCCTCTTCCCCTCTATGTACGATGCCAACTCCCTGGTACAGATAGAGGCGGCATGTCAGGGCACCCCCACAGTATTCCTGCGCGGCTCCCGCACCTCCGCCACCGTCACAGACGGGGTCAACGCCCTGATTTCCGAACCTTCAGAAGAGGCCTTTGCCGACACGATACAAGCCGTTCTGGCCGATAAGGAGCGCTACTGTCGCATCTCCGCTGCCGCCCGCGAGCAGCTCTATCTCGACTGGGACACCGTGGTGGACAACGTCTATGACAAATACCAGGAACTGATTGCCGCTAAAAAGAAGCAAATCGAGCAGAACAGCCTCGAAAACAAACTAAGGCAAGCTTTCCTCCCCGACGTAGATTAAATCTACTGTGTTGCAACTGCTAAAGTAATTTTTTACATTTGCATATCTAGGGTGTTTCACATATTGAGAAGAATAACAACAACCATCATAAGAACGCAATAACTGTTTTTTACCCTTATCATGAAAAGAAGTTTAGTATTGGCCATTATGGCTGCGTTTGCAATATGCAGCTGCCAGAAGGATGACATGGGCAGTATTACCACCGCCGACAATCGGCAAGCTGCAGTCTTCAGCGCCACTATGGAAGCGATGGAAGATAGTGCCTCTGTGGAGACCAAGACATCTATGGACAATGACGGCAACGTGCTCTGGAAACAGGGAGACCAGGTTAGCATATTTGTGGGGAGTACCATCAATGAACATTACCAGGTTACCGATGAGTCAGACGGAAAGACTGCTGCTGCCTTGAACAGGGTAGAAAATCCCGGATTCGTTGCCGGAGGAGAGATTGGCAATAACATTGCCTTATATCCTTATTCGGCAACAGCAAGAATCGCAAAGGACGGGGCCACATATATCATCAGCGACATAACTCTTCCGGCAACCCAGAACTATGCCGCTGCAAGTTTTGGCAACGGGGCGTTCCCTATGGCGGCGGTTACAAGTTCAACGAGTGATTACAACCTCAAGTTCAAGAACGTGCTTGGAGGTTTGAAGCTCCAGCTCAAGGGTACAGCCACAATAACTTCAATAAGCATTACCGGCAACAATGGCGAGATTCTCTGCGGCGATGCGGCAGTGACGGCTTCCAACGGTAGTTTACCGTCTGTCAGCCTCACAGATGACACTGCCATGACCGTGACTCTGGATTGTGGTTGCGGCGTTCAGCTGAACGAAACAACGGCGACGGTGTTCATCATTGCTTTGCCTCCGATGACCATGCTCAGCGGCTTCACTGTGACGGTGATGGATGCTGAAGGTGCTTCTATGGAGATATCGACCTCCAAGATACAGTCCATTACCCGCTCCAATCTGCTCTCTATGCCTGCGGTAACTTATGTCGGGACTATACCGGAACCCACATTCGAATATGTTGACCTGGGTCTGCCCTCCGGTGTGAAGTGGGCAGCCTGCAACGTTGGAGCAAACGCTCCTGAGGAATTCGGAGATTATTACGCCTGGGCAGACACGGAGCCATATTATGCGGAGGGACACAGCCAGGACAGCCCGTGCAGCAGCTGGATAAATGGCAAGACAGGCTATAACTGGGCCTCATACACCTGGTGCTCCGGAAGCCAGACCTCACTGACCAGATATAACCACCTGAGTGCGAAAGGTATGGTTGACAACAAGATGGAGTTCGGTGATTACGATTACGCCGACGATGTTGCAAGACAGAGCCTTGGGGACAGCTGGCGCACACCGACATATGTCGAGTGGCAGGAACTGATAGACAACTGTACATGGACGTGGACTGTACAGAATGGCGTGAATGGAAGACTTGTCACCGGCCCAAGCGGCGACAGCATCTTCCTGCCGGCGGCCGGAACCAGGACCAGTGTAAACTTGGCAGATACGGGAACCTGGGGCAATTATTGGGCTTCGTCTCTCCATATCGACAACCCGGGCTATGCGATGCGCGTAAGCTTCAGCTCGAGTGCATCCTGCAGCGTCAGCAGGGGCTGGCGTTACTATGGGCGGTCAATCCGTGCCGTATGCGATGAAGGAATCACTGCTGTAAGCGGCGTAAGTCTCAATAACGATAATTTATCCTTGACTGTCGGCGATACAGAAACGCTCACAGCCACGGTGAGCCCCTCCAACGCCACCAACACTGCGATTGCCTGGGCCTCCGGCGATACCGGCATCGCTACCGTCGATGCCAACGGCACAGTAACTGCACTGTCCGAAGGCACTACAATAATTGTTGCCACCGCAAAGACTGGCGGCAAGACGGCAGTGTGCGCTGTAACTGTGAATCCAGCAGCTGACGGAGCAAACGGTCACGCTTATGTTGACCTGGGCTTGCCGTCCGGTGTGAAGTGGGCCACATGCAACCTGGGCGCTACTTCTCCTGAAGAATACGGGGACTACTTTGCGTGGGCAGACGAGGAGACGTATTACAGCAGTCTGAGCCCCCTGACGTGGAAAAGTGGAAAAACTGGCTACAACTGGGCCTCATACACTTGGTGCAACGGGAGCCAAACCACTATGACCAGGTATAATCACATGAATACGAATGGTACGGTTGACAACAAGACGGAGTTATGCGGTTACGGTTACGCCAACGATGCGGCAAGGCAGATTTTTGGCGGCAAATGGCGTACACCTACAGATGCCGAGTGGGTAGAACTGATAGACAATTGTACCTTGACATGGACAACGCAGAACGGTGTGAACGGACGTTTAGTTACCGGACCAAGCGGCAACAGCATCTTCCTGCCCGCAAACGGAACCAGGACTGGTGTAAACTTTTCTGATGCGGGTACGCACGGCAACTATTGGTCCTCTTCTCTCCATATGCCCGACTCTCGCTTTGCAATGCGCGTTGGCTTCGATTCGGGTTCATTCACCCACAGCAGAGGCTATCGCTATTACGGTCGGGCAATCCGTGCCGTATGTGATGCGGGCATCATTTCTGTCACAGGCATGAGTCTCAATAAAGCCAGCATAACGCTCGATGCCGGCGATACCGAGACTCTCACGGCAACGGTGACTCCCTCCAGCGCTACAAGCAAGGCAATCACCTGGAGCTCCGGCAACACAGGCGTCGCTACCGTCAATGCCAATGGAAAGGTAACGGCAGTTGCCGCAGGCACGACCATAATTGTTGCAACCGCACAGACTGGCGGAAAGACTGCTGTATGCACAGTGACAGTAAATGCTTCCGGTGATGACGGCTCTAACGGTCACGCTTATGTTGACCTCGGTCTTCCTTCTGGATTAAAGTGGTCCACCTGCAATCTGGGCGCGACCGCACCCGAGGGATACGGCGATTATTACGCGTGGGGCGAAACTGAGCCGTATTACACCGCAGGCCACTCACAAGACAGCCCCTGCACCAACTGGCGTTCTGGCAAGACTGGATACAATACGGATTCATACAAATGGGGCAGCGGCGGTGATGCCTTGAACTCACTTACCAGATACAATACCTTGAATATATATGGTAATGTGGACAACAAAACCACATTCGGCGATTACGGCTATGCCGACGATGCGGCACGACAGAATTTTGGCGGCGGATGGCGTACACCGACTTACGCAGAATGGAGAGAGTTGATTACCAATTGCACATGGAAATGGACAACCCAGAACGGTGTTTCCGGCACTAAATTCACCGGCCCCAACGGCAACAGCATATTCCTGCCCGCAGCAGGAACCCGGAGTTTTAGCAACTACTACAATTGGGAGAATGGTCTCTACTGGACTGCTTCCCTGAATACGGAATACCCGTACGACGCGTTTATGATTACCTTCTCTGATTCATACATAAGCGAAGATGAACACATGGACCGCTTTTACGGGTACCCAGTCCGTCCTGTTTTAGAATAACCCGTTGACGCAATCACTGTTTTATAATGAAAAGAAGTTTAGTATTGGGCCTCCTCGCGGCATTGGCAGTAAGCAGTTGCCAGAAAGCGGAACCGGATTTCGTTACCCCTGTTGACAATAAGCCGGCTGTTGTATTCAGCGCTACCATAGAAGCGATGGAAGACGATGTCCCCGCGGAGACAAAGACATCTATGGATAATAAGGGCAACGTCCTTTGGAAACAGGGTGACCAGGTGAGCATATTTGTGGGGAGTACTATCAATGAACATTACCAGATTACCGATGAGTCAGACGGAAAGACATCGGCTGCACTGAACAGGGTTACGAACCCCGGATTCGTTGCCGGAGGAGAGATAGACAATAACGTTGCATTCTATCCGTATGCAGCAAATGCGGCAATCGCCAAGAGAAGCGGCTTGTATGCCATCAGCGAGATAGAGTTGCCCGCTACCCAGGCCTATGCAGATGCAAGTTTTGGCAACGGGGCTTTTCCCATGGCAGCGGTTACAAGTTCAACGAGTGATTACAACCTCAAGTTCAAGAACGTGCTCGGAGGCTTGAATCTCCAACTGAACGGTAACGCGACTATCGCGTCAATAATCGTATCCGGGAACAGCAACGAGATACTCTGCGGAGCAGCGTCGGTATCTGTCTCGAATGCCACCACGCCTGCCTTAAGCCTGACCGATGCGTCGGCTACAGCCGTGACCCTGGATTGCGGCGACGGTGTGCAATTGAACCCAAATACGCCGACAGCATTCATCATAGCTCTTCCGCCAATGACTATGTCCGGCGGCTTCACCGCGATAGTGACCGATACAGACGGAGCCTCTATGGAGATAAAGACCACAAAGAGTCAGACCATCACCCGCTCCAACCTGCTCAAGATGCCGGCAGTGAATTATGTCGGCACACTGCCCACGCCCGACCCTGAACCCACTTATAACTACGTGGATCTGGGGCTCCCTTCCGGCCTGAAATGGGCGACCCGCAACTTGGGTAAGGATGGGTTTGTAAGTTCATCTGAGGAGTACGGAGATTATTACGCATGGGCAGAGCTGGCACCTTATTACAGCAGCAGGAACCCGTTTACATGGGTGGCAGGCAAGACCGGTTACAATTGGGCATCATATCAGTGGTGCCAGGGCACCAACACCACATTGACCAGGTACAACAACAAGACTGCAAATGGCGACGTGGATAATAAAACAGTGTTCAGCGACTACAATTACGCGGACGATGCGGCACAGAGCTTTGACGGCGGCAAATGGCGTACTCCGACATCTGCCGAGTGGGCGGAGTTGATTAATAACTGCACCTGGACATGGACCACCCAGAACGGGGTGAACGGATGTTTGGTAAGCAGTTCTAATGGTAACAGCATCTTTCTTCCTGCAGCCGGATGCTGGGTCAGCAATAATACAACCAGCACCGATACAGGCACTTGGGGCAACTACTGGTCTGCTTCTCTCAATACTGATGACCCGAGATATTCGATGCGCGTGGGCTTCAGTTCCAGTTCAGCCGCCAGCGTCAGCAGGGGCTGGCGCTACTATGGCAGGTCTATCCGTCCCGTTTATGACGCGACTATCGTTCCTGTGGCCAGCATGAGACTCAACAAGACGAGCCTGACAATAGAGGCCGGCAACACAGAAACGCTCACAGTTATAACATCCCCTACCAACCCCACGAACAAGGCCGTAGTATGGACCTCCAGCAACACCGGCATCGCTACCGTTGATAACAACGGCACGGTGAGGGGTATGGCTGCCGGCACGGCAACGATTACCGCTACTACGGTGAATGGCGGCAAGACGGCAACCTGCTCAGTGACTGTAACCCCTTCATCTCATGCTTATGTTGATCTGGGACTTCCTTCAGGGTTGAAGTGGGCGACATGTAATCTGGGTGCAACCACACCGGAAGGATATGGCGATTACTATGCATACGGAGAAACAGACACATATTACAGCAGCCAGAGTCCGTTGACATGGAAAAGCGGCAAGTCTGGCGGCTACTGGTGGACTTCATACAGTTGGTGTACAGGGGCCAGCTCGTATGATCCTACTATGACCAAGTACAATGCATCCGACAACAAAACAGTATTGGATTTGACCGACGATGCCGCGCGTGCCACCTGGGGTGGCAGCTGGCGTACTCCCACCGCGGCAGAGTGGAATGAATTGCTGAACAACTGCACCTGGACAAGAACCACCAGGAACGGAGTTAGCGGACGTTTGGTCACCGGCACTAACGGCAACAGCATATTCCTCCCCGCTGCCGGAACCTGGTATCAAACAGAATTAAAAGATGCCGGCACAGGCGGTTTCTATATGTCTTCTTCTGTTTATGCAGACGCCCCGATTTACGCGCAATACATGTATTTCGACTATATTTCCAGTACGGAATACCTCTTCTTCTCCCGTGGTATCCGTATCAACGGCCGTTCAGTCCGTCCTGTCATGTAATTAATCATTTAATATTAATAATACGCATTCTTTTACTATGAAAAGATATTTGGTATTAGTCCTGCTGGCACTCCTTGCTGTGTGCAGCTGCCAGAAGCCAGAGACAAAAGACGTTGTTTCTGCAGACAAGGTTTTCACCGCCACTATGGAGGCCATAGCCGATGATGCAATGGCGGTTGATACCAAGACATCGCTGGATGCAAACGGCAATGTGCGTTGGAAACAGGGTGACCAGGTAAGTCTCTTTGCCGCAAGTACCATCAATGAACACTATCAGGTTACTGATGCTTCGGACGGCAAGACAACTGCAACGTTGTATCAGGTTACTGGCCCCGGATTTGTTGCCGGCGGTGAGATACCCAACAATGTTGCCTTCTATCCTTATACGTCTACGGCAGGAATCGCCAAGAGCGGAGGTTCTTATGTCATCAGCGACATCGCTCTTCCTGCTACTCAGAATTACGCAGGTGAGAGTTTTGGTAGCGGCGCATTCCCCATGGCAGCCGTGACAACTTCAACGAGTGATACCCACCTCAAGTTCAAGAATGTCCTCGGTGGCTTGAAACTACAGCTGAAGGGTACTGCGACCATAACCTCAATAAGCGTAGCCGGCAATAACGATGAGAAGCTCTGCGGAGCGGCATCTGTTACGGTGTCAAGTACTGCAGACCCCACCATAGCACTTACCGATGCAACGGCAACTACAGTGACCCTGGATTGTGGAGATGGCGTGCAGCTGGACGCAGAAACAGCTACCGCTTTCGTCATCGCCTTGCCTCCAAGGACAATGAATGGCGGTTTCACTGTAACAGTCACCGACAGTCAGGGCAGAGAGATGGAGATAACGACCACTAAGAGTCAGACCATCACCCGCTCCAACATACTCAAGATGCCGGCTGTAACAGTTGATTCAACACCCTCTCACGAATACGTTGATCTGGGGTTGACATCCGGAGTGAAGTGGGCAACATGCAACGTAGGTGCATCCGCCCCTGAGGAGTATGGTGATTACTTTGCATGGGGAGAAACAGAGCCGTATTACAGCTGCCTGGACCCGCTGACCTGGAAGAATGGTAAGTCTTCTGGATACACATGGGGAACGTACAAGTGGTGCGAAGGCTCCTACGATACGCAGACCAAGTATTGCACAAACGATGCTTTCGGGACTGTCGACGGCAAGACCGTCCTCGACCCCGAGGATGACGCTGCCAGTGCCAACTGGGGCGGCAACTGGAGAATGCCCACTGATGAGGAATGGGCGGAACTGTTGAATGAGTGTACGTGGACATGGACCTCACAGAACGGAGTCAGCGGACGGCTGGTTACCAGCAACACCAACGGCAACAGCATATTCCTTCCCGCTCCGGGCAGCTGGTTCGGAACAGAACGCGAAGACGACGATGTCGTAGGTGATTACTGGTCATCTTCCCTCTATCCTGGAAGTTCTGATTACGCTTGGTGCATGTACGTCGATGGTTACAGCATCTTCCACACCAGTTACTGCCGCTTCTTCGGTCAGTCTGTACGCCCTGTAATGAATTAACAATCGCAGGCCTCGACAGCCCCACAAGGCCACGCGAAAAGCCGCATCTCTGCGGCTCGCAGCTTTGCTGCGCAGGGGTCTTAGGGGGCAGAGCCCCCTAGTATCATAGGTGGTCCGAAGGGACCACTGGAAAACAAAAAGACGGCCGCAGCCGTCTTTGTTTCCAGTGGTCCCAGCAGGGCATGATCCTGCGACCCCCTGATTATGAGTCAGATGCTCTAACCAACTGAGCTATGGGACCGTTTCCGGTGCAAATATATGCAAACTATCCGGAACTAGTAGTGTGTTAGTCTCTTTTCGAACGATTAGTTGACCTTGATCTCTACGTCAACACCGCTGGGGAGCTCGAGGCGCATCAGCGCATCGATGGTCTTGGGGTTGGAGGAGTAGATGTCAACCAGACGACGGAAAGAACTGAGTTCGAACTGCTCGCGAGCTTTCTTGTTAACGAAAGTTGAGCGGTTTACAGTGAAAATCTTCTTGTCGGTAGGCAACGGAATGGGACCGCTGACAACTGCACCAGTAGACTTGACTGTCTTTACGAGCTGGTCGGTTGACTTGTCAACCAACGCGTGGTCGTAAGATTTCAATTTAATTCTGATTTTCTGGCTCATTATATAACTGTTTTTGAATTTATTCTCCTATAAAAATGCGTCCCTGACGTTCCACAACCTCTTTTGCAATAGGTGTGGGCACCTGTTCGTAGTGGCTGAACTCCATAGAGCTGGTTGCGCGGCCGCTCGAGAGGGTCCTGAGCACGGTGACATAGCCAAACTGCTCTGCCAGCGGCACGAGGGCCTTGATGATGCGGGCATTGCCCTTGGAATCCATATCCTGTATCTGACCGCGACGGCGGTTGAGATCACCCACAATGTCACCCATATACTCTTCCGGTGTAACCACCTCGAGTTTCATAATGGGCTCCATCAGCACCGGAGAGCACTTCTTGAGGGCCTCCTTGTATGCCATATGGGCGCAAATCTCAAACGACAGCGCATCGGAATCCACGGGGTGGTAGGCTCCATCCAGCAGGCGGACTTTCATTGCCACAAGCTCATAGCCTGCAAGCACACCGTTGGACATGGATGATTTCAAGCCCTTCTCCACCGCAGGGATAAACTCGCGCGGGATATTGCCGCCCTTGACTTCGTCGATAAACTGGAGACCGGTAACCCCCTCGTCTGCGGGAGAGAACTCCGCAACGATGTCGGCATACTTGCCGCGGCCGCCGGTCTGCTTCTTGAAGGTCTCGTGTACCTGGTAGGTACCGCGGATGGCCTCTTTGTAGTTGACCTGCGGGGCGCCCTGGTTGATTTCTACGCCAAATTCGCGGCGCAGACGGTCTATGATTATGTCAAGGTGAAGCTCACCCATACCGCTGATGATTGTCTGCCCCGTCTCCTGGTCTGATTCCACGGTAAATGTGGGATCCTCTTCGGAGAGCTTGGACAGCGCCAGCGAGAGCTTGTCGATATCGCCCTGTGTCTTGGGCTCCACCGCAACGCCGATAACGGGCTCGGGGAACACCATCGACTCCAGCACGACAGGTTTGTCTTCGACGCAAATAGTGTCACCAGTGCGCAGCTCCTTGAATCCGACTGCGGCGCAGATATCACCTGCCTCCACAAAGTCTATCGGATTCTGCTTGTTGCTGTGCATCTGGTAAAGACGTGCAACACGTTCTTTCTTGTCCGTACGGGTATTGAGGACATAGGAGCCTGAATCAAGGCGCCCGGAGTATGCCCTCATAAAGGCGAGACGGCCCACATACGGGTCTGTGGCAATCTTGAACACAAGGGCGCAGAACGGATCGTCCACGCTGGGCTTGCGCTCAACTTCATTGCCAGTCTTGGGGTTGGTACCAAACACGCTGCCCACATCGAGAGGACTGGGGAGATACCGGATTACCGCATCCAGCAGGAACTGGACACCCTTGTTCTTGAAAGACGAACCGCAGCAAGTCGGAACAACCGACATGTTGATGGTGGCCTTTCTAAGGGCGGCTATTATCTCCTCCTGTGAAATCGAATCGGGATCGTCGAAGAATTTGGTCATAAGGTTATCATCAAATTCTGCGACTGTCTCCAGCAGTTTGCCTCTCCACTCTTTGGCCTCGTCCAGCAATTCTGCGGGAATGTCTTTTACCTCGTAGTTGACGAGCTCGGTACCGTTATCGTAATAAATGGCCTTCATTGCGATAAGGTCGATGATTCCCTCGAAATTGTCCTCAGCCCCTATGGGAAGACAGATAGGCACCGAATTGGCGCCCAGTTTGGTGTGAATCTCCTCCACCACTGCCAGGAAATCGGCTCCGGTGCGGTCCATCTTGTTTACATACGCAATCTTGGGGACATGGTATTTGTCTGCTTGACGCCATACCGTCTCCGATTGCGGCTGTACACGACCGACGGCGCAGAACGTCGCTATCGTGCCGTCAAGCACGCGCAGCGAACGCTCCACCTCAACGGTAAAATCCACATGGCCGGGGGTGTCTATCAGGTTGATCTGATATTTCTCCCCGTCGTGGTTCCAGAAAGCTGTGGTAGCGGCAGATGTAATGGTTATGCCCCTCTCCTGCTCCTGGACCATCCAGTCCATAGTGGCAGCCCCATCGTGCACCTCCCCGATCTTGTGCGTCTTGCCTGTATAATACAGGATACGCTCGCTGGTCGTGGTCTTGCCGGCGTCGATATGGGCCATTATACCGATGTTCCTCGTGTATGTAAGGTCTCTTGCCATCTAACCCCTCACGGATGTTGTTAGAAACGGAAGTGTGCAAAAGCCTTGTTGGCCTCTGCCATCTTGTGCATATCTTCTTTGCGCTTGAATGCAGCACCTTCGTTGTTGTAGGCTGCGATTATCTCAGCGCATAACTTTTCGGCCATTGAGTGACCGGAACGCTTACGGGCGTAGAGTACCATATTCTTCATCGAGATGGAGATTTTGCGTTCAGGCCGGATCTCTGTAGGAACCTGGAAGTTTGCACCACCTACGCGGCGGCTCTTGACCTCGATCTGGGGAGTAATGTTCTCCAGGGCCTGCTTCCAGACTTCTATAGGAGCCTTGTCAGAATCTTTCATCTTCTCGCCTACCATGTCAATGGCATCGTAAAAAATAGAATACGCGATACTCTTCTTCCCCTGCAACATAAGGTTGTTCACGAAACGGGTGACCTCGATGTCGTGAAACTTCGGATCAGGAAGTAGAATCCTCTTCTTAGGCTTCGATTTTCTCATTTTTGGAAAAATTAAAGGTGATTAAAATTACTTCTTAGATTTCTTCGGCCTCTTGGCACCGTAGAGGGAACGGGACTGGGTCCTGCCTTCCACGCCAGCGGTATCCAAAGCTCCTCTAAGGATGTGGTAACGAACACCCGGGAGGTCCTTGACACGGCCTCCGCGGACGAGCACGATGGAGTGCTCCTGGAGGTTGTGGCCCTCGCCAGGGATGTATGCATTGACCTCCTTGGAATTGGAAAGACGTACGCGGGCCACCTTACGCATAGCGGAATTAGGCTTCTTAGGCGTGGTGGTATACACACGCAGGCATACGCCCCTCTTCTGAGGACATGCATCCAGCGCGCGAGACTTCGACTTCACTTCGACAACCTCGCGTCCTTTGCGAACTAACTGTTGAATTGTTGGCATAAATGATTGTAAATCTATAATTTATGTTTTTTGCCCCCTTTTTGGGGACTGCAAATGTAGTAAGAATTTTCCTAATTAACAAAGTTATCAACAACTTATTGGCCAGGAGGATAGGATTCGAAGATATTGATTATCTTTGTCGCGGCATACAAAAAGGCAACATGAGAAAGCGCTTCAGAATTAATCCCGTAGCAGCAGGACTCCTGCTGGTCCTGGCCACAAACTGCGTCCGCACACCGCGCATGGAGATACTCAGCTACACGGCCGAGCAGGAGACGGCTTCCGTCGCGGGCTGCCCCCTTACCCACAAGCTGGACATCTCCCTGGAGTATCCCATGGTCAAAGGTGACAAGGAGATGGCCGCGACTCTCATCCGCCAGTCCATCTTCGAGACCGCTTTCGGCCAGACCTATGATACCCTCAACGTGCAGGAAGCCGCTACGCGCTACGCAGACGACCTCGCCGCGGAGTTCAAGGAACTCAGCGCGGCGATGTGGCGCGGCTGGCAGAAGGCCGGCATAGCCGACCCCGCCGCCGCCCAGTGGTCCGACAGCATCGAGGGCTATTTCGCCGGGCAGAACGGCCCATACCGTTCTTATATAGTCAATCTCACCGACTTCACCGGCGGCGCGCACAGCAACAGCACTACGCGCGCCTTGGTCTTCGACGTTACGGACGGCAGCCCAGTCACGCTTGACGACCTGTTCGTGCCCGACTTCAACGACGTCCTGACGGAGATCCTCAACCGGCACGTCGCGGAAAGCCTTTCCGAAGAGGATATCGAAGACCTCTTCGAGCCGACTGTCTCCCCCACCGGCAACTACATCCTGACCTCCGACAGCATCACTTTCATCTACAATCCTTATGAAATAGGGCCCTACTCCATCGGCACACCGAGCGTTTCGGTCCCGATCAAGGAGCTCAAGAAAGCCGGGATCCTGGCAAGGAAACTCGGAACGAGATAAAAAAAGCGACCCGAAAAAAACGGGTCGCTTTTTACGTAAAAGGAACTATATACTAGAGGTTGAAACCTGCGAACTCGACGTCCTTGGCTGCACGGGTCTTGAGTGCGTCGTTGGCGTAGGCGTTCTCAAGGTTGGCCTTGACATCGGCGGCCTTGCCCTGACGGGCGGCGATGATAGCCTTGAGGTACTGCACCTTGGGATCCTTGCATTTGGCGGCAGCCTCAGCCTTGTCAAGCTGGCCGTTCAGGATGTAGGCCAGGACGGTGTTGTGGCAGCATCCGGGGGCGTCGGCGAGTTCGTCGGCGGCCTTGGCGTAGTTGCCCTTGAGGATGTCGACGATGCCCATGTTGGCCTTGCCGTTGGCATCACCGGCAGCGGTGAAAGCCCTGGTGGCGGCGTCGAGGTCACCCTTATGGAGGGCGACGATGCCCTTGGCGTTCTGCAGGTCGGCGTCAGCGGCCTTGACCTTATTGAATGCCTGCTCGGCGAGGTCGTCCTTGCCGAGGGCGAGGTAAGCGACGCCGAGGTTGTACTGGGCGCGGTCGCTGCCATACTTGTCGACGGCCTTCTTGTAGATGTCGACCTTCTTGTCGGCATCAACGAGGGATGCGACACGCAGGAGAGCCTCCTCGTCGAGGACGTCGATGTTGTCGTCAACAAGCTTCTTGAGCTCGTCGGCGGTGTAGTTCTGGTACTCGACGTTGGCGATGAAGCGGGCGCGGCGGAGCTCAGGGAGAACGCCGGTCTTCAGCTCGGTATACACCTGCGACATGTTCTTGATCTCGCTCTCGCGGACCGCAGGGTCGCTGTACATGGAGAGGACACGGAGAATGAGGTCCTTGTCCTGGATGTTGGAAGCGGATACGAGCTCCTTGAAGCCTTCCCAGTCCTCACCGATGCTCTTGACCTCGGGATCCAGAGCCTCATGGTCCTTGACTACCTTGGCCCAAGCCTTCTCGGCGGTACCGGCACGCTTGTCGGAGAGCTTGTCATTGAGGGCCTCGCCGCCGTCCGGGGAAGCGTAAGCTACGATCTCGGTGCCCTTGAGGGTCTTGCGGCTGTTGGCGTTGATCTCGTCGAGGGCGGCCTGGAAGTCAGCGATGGACTGGCCACGGAGCTGGGCGGGACGCACGTCGGCGGAGTTGATGGTGTAGAGGATCTGGCCTTCGGCGGTCTGAGGGATGACATCCTGATAGTTGTCAGCCTTGTAACCGATGTTGCCGTCCTGCTTCACGAGCATGTAGGTGGTGTTGCAGCCGTCGGCGACCTTGCGGGTAGGAAGGGTGACAGCCTTGGTCTTGTAGGAGGCCACGCCTCGGAGCTCGAGGTAAGCCTTCTCCATGCCGGGGACATAAGTGAAATGTACGCGCTCGGTGACGGTGCCGCCGGCGGCAGGGACTACCTTATAGTTGTCCTTGACTTTCTCGCCCTGATACATGAACGGGGTCATGGCCTGCTCGCCACCCTCATAAACGAGGACGGGAGTGACCTGGAGGAGGGCCTTGGGATGGAAATACTTCTCTGGGTAGGTGACGTTGAGGGTGGCGTCGATATTGCCGCCGATAACCTCAAGGACGGTAGGGTTGCAGGTAACCACTACGTTGTTTGCCAGCTCGGCCATCTTCTCGGCGGAGGAGCAGGCGGCTGCGGTGATCGCGAGGACGGCCACAGCCAGGATCTTGATTGCTTTTTTCATAAATAAAAAAGGTTTATTGATTACTTTGTTTAGTCCTTCCGGAGCATTATACCTTGCAAATATAACTATTTCTTTGCTTTTTTCCCACTGGCGCGGATGCTTTATTTAAAGTGATTTTCGTAACTTTGTCGGTCCCAAAGCTTTTTTATGGACAGCCAGGAATTACAGAGACTCAAGAACAGATACGACATCATCGGCAACGACCCTGCGCTCAACAGGGCCCTGGAGACCGCCATGGCGGTGGCTCCCACCGACCTCACCGTTCTCGTCTCGGGAGAAAGCGGAGTGGGCAAGGAGAACATCCCGCTCATCATCCACCAGAACAGCCGGAGGCGCAACGGCAGGTATATCGCCGTAAACTGCGGCGGCATCCCCGAGGGCACTATCAACTCCGAGCTTTTCGGTCATGAGAAGGGTTCCTTCACCGGGGCCACCGAGACCCGTAAGGGTTACTTCGAGGAAGCCAACGGCGGCACCCTGTTCCTCGACGAGGTCGGCGAGCTGCCCATGAGCACCCAGGTCATGCTTCTCCGCGTGCTGCAGAACGGCGAATACATGAAGGTCGGTTCCTCCAAGGTGGAGAAAACCGACGTCCGCGTCGTGGCTGCAACCAACGTCAACCTGCTGTACGCCGTCAGCCAGGGCAAGTTCCGCGAAGACCTGTACTACCGTCTCAACGCCATCCAGATACGCATGCCGGCCCTCCGCGACCGCAAGGACGACATCTATCTCTTCTTCCGCAAGTTCACCTCGGACTTCTCGGAGAAG
>JAGABI010000005.1 GCA_017614715.1 Bacteroidales bacterium
GGGTCATCATGTTCTCATCATCGAACAGGTACTCCGCAAGCGCCTTGGCCAGCTCGGTCTTGCCGACGCCGGTGGTACCAAGGAACATGAAAGAGCCGATGGGCCGCTTCTCGTTCTGCAGGCCGGCACGGCTGCGCCGCACTGCGTTTGCCACGGCGCTGATGGCCTCGTCCTGCCCCACTACCCTCTTATGCAACTCCTCTTCTATGTGGAGTAGTTTCTCCTTTTCGCTCTGGAGCATCTTGCTCACAGGGATGCCGGTCCAGCGGGCCACCACCTCCGCGATGTCGTCTTCGCTAACCGCCTCGTTCATGATGGGGTTCTGCCAGGACTCCTTCTCTTTTGTGAGGCGCTCAATATCGCCCTGAACCTGCTGCATGCGGCCGTAGCGGATCTCCGCAACGCGTCCGTAGTCGCCGCTGCGCTCTGCCGTCTCCGCCTCGTGGCGCAGGTTTTCAAGTTCCTGGCGCTTGTTGCTGAGGTCGCTGAGCACATCCTTCTCGCTGTTCCACTTGGTCATCAGGCGTTCCTGTTCTGCCTTGGTAGCTGCGAGCTCCTCGTTAATCTTGTCGAGCTTGGTACCCTCGCCCTCGCGCTTGATGGCAGCCTTCTCTATCTCCAGCTGTTTGATACGGTGGTTCAGGTCGTCTATGGGCTCGGGCACGGAGTTCATCTCCAGACGGAGCTTGCTGGCCGCCTCGTCCACCAGGTCAATTGCCTTGTCGGGGAGGAAACGGTTGGTGATGTACCGGTGCGAAAGCTGCACGGCGGCAATAATCGCATCGTCTTCTATACGCACTTTGTGGTGATTCTCGTACTTCTCCTTAAGGCCACGCAGAATCGAGATGGACTCCGCGGGAGAGGGTTCGTCTATCATCACCATCTGGAAACGACGCTCCAGCGCCTTGTCGGTCTCAAAGTATTTCTGGTACTCATCCAGCGTTGTGGAACCGATAGCCCTGAGTTCGCCGCGGGCCAGCGCCGGCTTAAGGATGTTGGCAGCATCCATCGCGCCGCTGGTACGGCCGGCACCCACCAGTGTGTGTATTTCATCGATAAAGAGGATTATCTCCCCGTTGCTCTCGCAGACGGTCTTGACCACCCCCTTCAAACGCTCCTCAAACTCGCCCTGGTACTTTGCGCCGGCAATCAGCGCGCCCATATCCAGCGAATAGATGGTCTTGGTCTTAAGGTTTTCCGGCACATCACCGTTGATGATACGCTGGGCGATGCCCTCACTGATCGCGGTTTTACCCACGCCCGGCTCGCCCACCAGAATAGGGTTGTTCTTGGTCCTCCGGCTAAGAATCTGAAGCACCCTGCGGATCTCGTCGTCACGACCAATCACAGGATCCAGTTTTGACGCACGCGCCCTCTCATTGAGGTTCACGGCGTATTTTTCCAATTCTTGAATATTCTGATTCATTGTTTTTTCTCCTTTGCCTGAACAATAATCAACATATTTGCCAGCCGCTTTTTTCTGCCAAATTGTCAGAAACGAATTAGGAAGAAAGATTATTATATTTGCAATAGAATAGTACAACCATATGAAACGCCTTATAAGATTTATTGCAGTCGCACTGCTGCTTACGCTCACTTCGTGCGGCATTTTCCAAAGAACATCAAAAGCCACATACCGCAAGCTGATTCCCTCCGAGATCCGCGGAGTGCAGGAGCAGCTTATAGAAAGGAAGGGCTACATACTGTCATATAATTGTGACACCCGCCTTCCGAACTGGGTGTTCTGGCACCTCACTCAGGAGCATGCAAACGGCGACGCCGTCCGTCCCGGCAATGCATACCATGAAGACAGCAAGGTCCCCAGGCCCCGCGCCACCAATGCCGACTACCGCCGCAGCGGTTACACCCGAGGCCACATGTGTCCAGCCGGTGACAATAGATGGAACCGCTCTGCCATGTACGATTCCTTCATCTACTCCAACATCTGCCCCCAGACAGACCGCTGCAACTCCGGGGTCTGGAACAGCATTGAGATGATGTGCCGCGAATGGGCCAAGGAGTATGACGATATCTATATAGTGAGCGGCCCCATAGTGAGCAAGAATCACGATACCATCGGTCCCAACGAGGTGGTTGTTCCCGACTCCTTCTTCAAAGTTGTGGTCTGTATGAACGGCACCAAGCGCGGCATTGGTTTCATCTGCGACAACAGCGACCGCAAGCAGACCATGAAGCAGTGCGTGGTCACGATAGACGAGGTTGAACGCATCACCGGCATCGACTTCTTCCCCAACCTCTCCTCCCGCGACCGCCGCGCCATAGAAGAACGCGCAAACCTGAAAGACTGGTAACAAGCCAAGAAATGAAAAGACTCACCGCCATACTGATACTTGCCCTTACAGCCATAAACGTCATGGGGCATAGCGCTCAATTTGCCACCAAACACGGCCGTATGGACCGCAACCGGCTGAATATCGGGGCATACATCCTGCAGGGGAATTCCCGCAGCGAGGCACATATAAAAGATGTCGCCGATTGCGGGATCGACTTCATGATGTACATGAACAACGATACCGCTGCGCTGAACCTGTTTTCCAAATATGGCGTCGGCGCTATCCTGGTGGGCACCGTTCCGCTCTGGTGGGGAGGTTTTGGCGACAATGCCGGAACCCTGCAGGCGCAGCACCCCTTAAGTGAATACGAGGCCGGCGCAGCCAAATTCACAGACCATCCCGCCATCTGGGGAATATGCATAGTGGACGAGCCTTCCTGCCTGGACTTCCCTTACATCGGAGAGGTCACGGCCAGGATGGAGGAGCTCTTTCCCAACCAGTTCACACACATCAACCTGCACCCGATATACGCCCCGGGGCCGCGCACAGGCAACGACCCGGCAAAAGGGGCCCTTGGCACCGCATCTTATCAGGATTATATCGACCAGTATTGCAAATACGTCCCCACAGATTTCATCTCTTACGATTTCTACTACCAGAACGGTGGGGTCCAGCAAGACTATGCCAATATGCGGATAGTGTCCGAAGCCTGCCGCCGCACCGGAAGGAGCATGTGGGTAACCGTGCAGGTAAACAGCGCCAAGCTGGAGGAGTGGATATCAGAGAACCAGCTCCGGTTCCAGGCATACTCCGCCATGGCCTATGGTGCAGAAAACATCACCTGGGCATGCTACTGCTTCGGGTGGTGGTACAATCAGGTTCTGTATGGCGACGGCACCAAAACCCAGCAATACGACAAGCTCAAAAAGGTCAATGCAGAGATTCACACCCTCGGCGATAACTACATGAAATATCGTAACGACTCCACCTACTGCATCGGATTCACCGGCATCGCCGCCACTATGATAGAAGGCAGCGGCATGGAGAACAGCGACAGCTACGACGACGGTGTATTTTCTGACATCCAGTCGGAATGCCCGCTGCTGGTGGGCAAAATGAGCGCCAGGAATGGCGGCCGCAAGCGCGCCTTGTTCATCTGCCCTGCCGGCGACCCGTACGACATCGGGGACCTCTCCTTCACCCTCCGTTTCAAATCGCGCCGCAGGGTGCGCATCACCGGTGGCAACGGCCCCATCCCAGCCAAGCGCAAATGCGGCGGCTGGTACGAAATCCCCATCAAGCCCAATCAGGGGCTGCTGATAGAGACCAGATAAACCTACTATCTAATTCCCGGCTTATTTCCGAGCCCAGGAGATGATGTGACCGTCCTTGGTGCCGGTGTTGCCGTCGATGGAATAAAGTTCTGTTCCAGCGGAGAGTTCGTATACCAGGAGTGCCTGTGCAGGGCCTATGGTTACGGAAACATCTCCCGATACCCCTTTCATAAGGTAATCGTCGCTCACGGCATCAAACAGGTCGCAGTTGCCGCCGCAGGTATATGTCACCGCCTTCTCTTCCAGATAGGGATTGTAAATGAGGTGGCAGGGGAAAGTGCGGTCGGCATAAAAGTCGGTGGCATTGCAATCCAGGCTGATGATGCCCTCCACATCGGTAGTGCGGATAATTGAGCCGAAAATACCTATCGGAGATGTGCTGTAAAGGCTGAACATGGTGCAGTCGGGATTATCGGAGGTCCATGAAGGGCCATCTCCTTCTGCTACAGGAATTGCGTTTATCTTACCGTACCGGTCGGTCTTGCGGAGGCCTTCGTAGCCAATGACATTTCCGGTGATATCTTTAATATCGGCGCAGGCCTGGTTTGCATCTGCTATTTCGTAAGGGAAAAACAGCCGGGAAGCGCTGGCATTGTTGAGCATCCACTTACCCACCATCGCTGCGAATTCGGGAGCATATTTCACCATAGGCACCAGCGGCCATGCCATCTCGTAGCTGTTCATCTGGAAGGCATATCCGCCGCCGTCGGTAATGCTCCCCTGGAGGCCGTAAACATCATAATTGCCCCACTTCTCGCAAATCACTCCCCAGCCGCGGCGGCCGTTGCTCTTGTTCCCCTCAAAAGTCCAGTCGATAATCTTGCGGACATCATATTCAGTACCTTCTGTAGCATTAAGAACAGCCGCCACATAAGCACCAAACGGGAGGAGTATCTCATAAAAACGGCTCTCTGTGAGGCGGTCCAGTGCAGCAACGGCATTCTTTGCCCTGACCAGATAGTTTTCGTCACCAAAATGACGGTATGCGTTAAGTAACACGTACGCGTGGCCGGCGGCAGCATCTTCCTGACGCGGCACACCTCCAGTTTCGCCTTTCATCGCGTAGTAGTTGAACCAGGACCAGCTGTAGTTCTCCCCCATCGCTTCGTCGGCCTTCGCAAACTGGTTGGCGATGCTGCGCTGTATCTCCTCCTGCCCCTCAACGCCCGGGAACAGGTCGCACACGCCCCAGTAGAGAACATTAGGGAGCACGTTATACCACCAGTCCTTGGCGTATCCGCCCACGTTGTTGACCATTATGTTCCACTGGATTCCGGAGGCGAAGTATTTCTGCAGCATCTGGACATAGTTATATCCGTCCTGCGAGGTCTTGTCTATCCCCATCAGGCCGCCGGAAAGCACCGCCGCCATAGTGTTGATTGCCTCATGACTGCTCTGGTGCGCCTTCCCCTGGCGGAAGTCGCCCACGGTTGTCTTAAGGCCGAACCCTATCTGCGCCGGCCGGCTCTCGTCGAGCCAGATCAGCGGGCGGGCATCGTCCACTGCATTCCAGTCAAAAACGTAAGCGTCATAGTCCAGCGCCTTCTGCCGCCAGTCGAGCATCTTGTAAGTGTCGGGAATGCGCGGCATGGACTTCACCCTGTTAATGCTCTGCTGGTTGACTGTTCTTCCAAACTCGGCAGGGCCTATCACCGGCTCCGGGTTGACCGGGTCGGGATTATCAGGATTATCCGGGTTATCCGGACCCATCGGCGTGCAGGAGCATGATACAAGGAATGCCGTAAGCAACAGAGTGAAGATTCTTTTCATTGCGGTTTTAATAATTAGTGACGGGCGACAGGGTCAGCCGCCGCCCGCCTGAATAATAACCAATCACTATTTGGTATCGTTGTACAGCTTAGTTGCCTGGCCCTTGGAGAGGGTCACATTATAAACTGCAATCTCGTCTATGATACCTTCAAAGTAGTCGCTGATAGCGTCAGCGCCTGCCATATACAGGGACTGGCGTGCACCGATAATAACGCAATCCTTGGTATCCTCAGGAGCGATGATGGAGCCCTTGAGACCTGCACCCTTGCTGGTTTCGCCCTCAACGGTCCAAACTACGGTCTCTTCGCCGTTGATGTAGAATGACATTGTGCCGGCTTCACCGTCCCATGCAGCAACTACATGAGTCCAGCTGCCTGCGGGAGCTGCCTCAGATACGTTGCAGTCAGCGTCTACCCAGCCACCGGTGGTGTGTACGGTCATGAATGGACGGTCGCTGTCCTGAACCTGGAATTTGCAGCTGTCCCAGCTGTTGCAAGAGAAGATATAGTTGCCGGCTCTCTGCTCTGCGGGTTTAACCCAGCAGGAGATGGAGAGGTGGTTGGTGCAGATCTGGGAAGGATCAGCATCCTTGAGCACGAGGTGGTTGCCTGCGCTGAACTGGAGAGCCTTGCCTACCTTGCCGTCTACAAATACGGGGAGAGCACCGTCTGCGGTTGCACCCTCGAAGGTAGCGGTCCAGGTGTTCTTGCCAGTGGTCTTGAGGGAAGTACCTGTACCCTCGTCAAAGCTGAGCTTGAAGATGGTCTCGGAAGTCTTGACAGCGTCAACTGCAGACTCGAGGAAGTTGGTGAGAGCGTCCTGGAGACGGGTCACGAGGCTTGCTACCTGAGTTTCGGTGGTAACGCTTTCTGCTGCAGTCTTAACCTCTGTAAGAGTAGTATTGATAGCATCGATTGCTGTCTGGGGATAGGTTGCAGTTGTAGCTGCAGATACAGTTGACTGAACCAGGGTAATGAGTTCGTTGAGAGCGGTTTTGTCAACATTCTTGGAAGGATCGTCCTGTTTTTCGCAGCCCACGGCCAGAAGGGTCAGAGCCACCATTGCAATTGCAAAAAACTTTTTCATTTTGTTTGTTGTTAGATTGTTAATGATTTATGTTGTTTGTCGAAGTATCTTATTGGAGTGCGCTGTTGGCGTCGGTCTCACCCTGAGGGATGGGGAAATAGTATCTCTCTGCGCCCCATGCCCCGGTTCCGAGGGCTGCCACGGCATATTCCTTACCGTAGCGCATAACGTCAAAGAAGCGGTGGAACTCAAAGCCAAGCTCGCGGCGGCGCTCCTTGCGGATGGCGTCGCGAAGCGCGCTTTGTGTAGCGGCAGTTGTGGGCGCAAGATGAGCCCTGTCACGGACAATGTCAAGCACTGCCGCAGCAGAAGCGCTGTTTGCAGCAGAGGCCTCGTTCAAAGCCTCTGCCTTGATGAGGAGCACTTCAGCATAGCGGATGCGGTGCTGGGGGACCGTGCACTGGTTTTTTGCCAGACCTTCAACCTTGTCCTCGTCATACTTTTTCACGAGATAGCCGGTTGCATTGCCCCACTCTGCCTGGAATGTAGTGCCGTTGAACCAGGGCTGTCCGTCGCGTCCGATGGATGCGTCCAGACGGGGATCGGTTGCGCCGTCGACCGTCTTTTCATCAAAGCAGTTGACATAGTCCTGCGTGGGGGCGTTGAAGTGATAACCGTTCTCTTCGGAATAGGGAGAGAACCAGACGTTGAGATTGTTACCCAGTGATGCGGTGGCACTTACGCTGTAGCGGATCGCAAAGATGCTCTCCACGCTGTTCTCACCGCCGCTTTTAAACAGGTCGGCATAATCCGGTTCAAGGCCATAACCTGCGTTCACGGTTTCGAACTGTTTGACAGCCTCGAGCGCTCCGTTCCAGTCGCCCTGGAAGAGTTTGCTCTTTGCCAGCAGTGCGAGTGCTGCGCTGCGGTTGGCACGGCCAGTCTTGGAGTCATTCAGACCTTCAGCCGCATCTGTAAGGTCAGCGTCTATCTGCTTGTATATGTCGCTCACACTGCTCAATCCCACGTGGATATCGGCCGATGTGTTCTGCGACTTGAGTTTCAACGGAACGCTGCCAAAGATGTTCACGAGGTTGAAGTATGAGTATGCACGGAGGAACTTTGCCTCGCCCAGATACTGATTCTTTACAGCATCCTCTAACTCCATGCCGGGGATGTTGGCAATCACGTTGTTTGCCCTGGCGATAGTCTCATACGTATCTTGCCAGAAGGTCCCGAGAGAGCCGTTGTCAGCGGAAGCATTGAGCAGGTCTATGTTGTTGATCTGAGGCTGGTCGCCGTCGTCGCCGCCCTTTACAGAGTCGTCGGAGGCCACGTCGCCGAATAACCAAAGGATATTGTTGTACAGTGAGTTATACACTGCGTTCACGGCCATCTGCGCCTTGTCTGAGGTGGTGTAATAGTTCTCTGCCGTATAACTTCCCTTGAGGCTTTCGTCAAGAAAACCGGAGCAGGATGCGGACATCATGGCCGCAATCAGTACGAATATGTATGTTTTATTTTTCATCGCTTCCTAGAATGTGAGGTTAAGTCCAAGTGTAACGCTCTTTGCCACAGGGTAGTTGCCCCAGTCGATGCCATTCGCGCGGTCGCCTTCTGAGGTTGAGTTCGCATTGACGGTCATTTCGGGATCAAGTCCGGTGTAGCCGGTAAAAGTCAGGAGGTTGCTTGCTGCCAGATAAACTCTCAGATTAGAGATATTCCACTGATCCGGAGTTTTGAATGTGTAGCCCAGCTGCACGTTTTTCAGGCGCAGGTAGCTGCCGTCCTGGAGGAATCTTGTTGACACCTTGCGGTTGTTGGTAGCACTCCAGGATGCCCGGGGCTGTGTGTTGGATGTTCCCTCGCCGGTCCAGTGCTCGTCGTAGTAGCGCTTGGTTGTGGGGAATCCGCGGTAGAAGCCCTCGGAGTCATTTAGATACTGGACATATATCTTCTGTCCGAACGCTCCCTGGAAGAACATGGAGAAGTCGAGGTTTTTCCAGTTTGCAGAGAGGTTGAGGCCGGTGGTGAACTTGGGCATCGCGCTTCCTACAAAGGTGCGGTCGTAACCGTCTATCTTGCCGTCGGGTTTGCCGTCGGGACCACTCAGGTCGGCATATTTGATGTCACCGGGCTTTGTGTCGGCGCCCTGGTATGCAGAGAGCATGATGTCGGTGGTATTCTGAAATATCCCTTCCATCTGGTACATATAGAACGAGCCTATGGGATAGCCCACCTCGGTGCGTGTGGCGTAAACTCCGTCGTTCACAAGACCGCCCAAAATGGGAGATTCCAGCGAAAGGACTTCGTTATGGAGATAGCCGCCGTTGAGGGTAACATTAAAGCCCCAATCCTTGAAATGACGGCGGTAGAATACCTCCAGGTCTACACCGGTGTTAAGCACGCTGCCGTTGTTTATCCATGGCGTAGCGGTGTAACCTACCGATGTAGGGAGAGACTCCTGCACAAGCATGTCGTTGGTAACCTTGTAGTAATAGTCAAGGCTCATACCCAGGCTGCCCTCCAGAACCTCGAGGTCCACGCCGGCATTAAGCTGCTTGCTGGTCTCCCACTTGAGGTTGTCGTTGCCGAGCGAGGTCTGTGCATAACCGTCCACTGCGACGCCGTCTATGGTGTAGTAGTATTTTCCCGAATAACGGTCAGAATATGCATAAAGGCCTATGTTCTGGTTACCGATGGCACCGTAACCTGCGCGGAGCTTGAGTTTGTTGAGCCAAGACACATCCTTGAGGAAGTCTTCCTCTTCCATATTCCATCCGGCAGATACCGAGTAGAATGTTCCCCAGCGGTTGCCCTTGGAGAAGCGGGAAGAACCATCCCGGCGGATGATACCTGATGCGTAGTATTTGCCCTTATAATTGTAGTTCAGGTTTGCGAAGAAAGAGAGGAGCGCAGAACCGCTCTCACCCTGGCTGGAGGTGAGAGTTCCCTGCCCGAGGCCAATATAGAGCAGGTCAGCATCGTTGCTTGCAAAATTTTCGTTGGCAGAAGAGAGCACCCACTCGTGGTTTTTGATGGCCTCCATACCTACCAGATAGTTGAAGCGGTGGTCGCCGGCCTCTATCAAATGGTTCAGGGTGGTGTTCACCGTCCAGTTGGCATTTTCGTTGTGCCTTACGGTAAGGCCGTTGGTGGCGTTGATACGGTCGTCCGTGCCCCAGGTACGGTTGAACAGACGGAAAGTATTGTATCTGTAATCAAGACCCATGGTGGTTTTCCAGAACAGGTCTTTGGTAAAGTTGATAATCACGTTGCCGGTTGCAAGTATGCTCTTGGTGACATTGGTGCGGTCGGTGTACTCTGCAAGGCCTTCCGGGCTGTAGCCATTGCCAAAGAAAGAGTTGTATTTGCCGTCGCCATAGTATTCGCCTGGGGTATCGACATAGTTGCCATTGTTGTCATACACGGGAATCGCAGGGTTGCGGAAGAGCGCGTAACGCACCACGCTGCCTCCCTGGTCGTTATTATAACCGTCACCGGAGCTTGCCAGCAGACGGTTGTCTGCATAAGAACCGTTCACGTTAAAGTTGACCTTGAGCCATGGCTTCACCTGGGAGTTGATGCTGGCGCGGATATTCGCCCTCTCATAATCGGAGTGACGGATAATACCCTGCTGATTGAAGTAGGATGCCGACACCAGATACTGGTTTTTCCCGTTGCCGCCGGAGAGCGAGAGCTCATGCTGCTGGATGGGGGCCACGCGGAATATTTCCTCAAGATGGTTGACGTTGGGGAAATCCTTGACCCAGCTCCCCTCGATAAGTGTTCTGGGGATAGAAGAAACCGCATTGTCTGCAACCGCAGCTTCGTTGTAGAGTTTAATGTATTCGTCGGTCGTTGTCATCTGCGGCAGATAACCGTGGAACTGGATACCACTCTGCATATTATAAGTGATGCGTGAGTCGCCATCCTTGCCTTGCCGGGTGGTGATAAGCACTACGCCGTTGGTTGCACGGGAGCCGTAGATTGCTGCAGATGAGGCATCCTTGAGCACGGTGATCTCTTCGATATCGCTTGCGGCCAGGGAGTTGAGCGCGCCTTCCACCGGGATACCATCCACAATGTAAAGAGGATCGTTGCTGGAAGAGATGGAACTGGTACCACGGACGCGAACAGATATGGAGGCGCCGGGGGCACCTGTCTCCGACATTACGTTCACACCCGCGATGCGACCCTGGAGAGACTGCTGCAGAGAGGATACTGGAACTTTCTGGAGTTCTTCGCCGCCTACTTTACTTACGGCACCCAGTACGTCACGGCGTTTCATTACGGAATAACCCACCACGACAACCTCGTCGAGATAGGTGGTATCCTCTTCAAGAGCGATGTCGATGGTCGTTTTGCCATCAATGGGCACGGTTACCGTTTTGTAACCCATATAGAAGAATTGCAGGTTGCCGCCGGAGGCAGCATTGAGATCATAGCGGCCGTCGATGTCGGTGCTGGTACCCGAGGAGGTGCCTTCCACAAAAACGCTCACGCCTATGAGCGGCTCGCCGGAAGCTGCATCGGTCACAGTTCCGCTGACACGGGTCTGCGCGAATGCGGCCGCGCTCACGAATATGAGCAGAAGAGTCAGGATTTTACTTTTCATTGTATAATATGGTATTATCGTTAGCTATGGTACCGATGGGGAGTTCTGCAACCAGTGCCGCAGTATCCGCGTCTATCTTAATCTTGCAGCTGCCACTGACCCCCTTTGCCATGTATTTCCCGGATACGACATCCAAAAGGTCACAGGGGCTGTCAGAGTCGAGGGTATATATCACCTCACGAGCCTCGGTGTGAGGGTTGTACATCAGATACACAGGCCATGGCTTGCTGGCGTAAAAGTCGGTAGCATTACAGTCCAGGCGGAGAATTCCCTCGACATCGGTGGTACGCACAATTGCGCCAAGGATACCGACGGCGGAGGTGCTGTAAACGCTGAACATGCTTTCAGGAGGGTTCTTCTCGTTCCAGAGCGGGCCGTCGCCCAGGGCTATGGGGTGCTTTCCGGCATGCTCTTCAGGCATATATCTGTCGTCTTGATAGCGGAGGCCTTCGTATGCAATCACAGAATTGGTATAATCCTGCATTCCGGGCAGGCACTGGAGCGAGTCGGGAATCTGGTCGGGGAAGAACAATCTGCAACTGTTAACATTGTTGAGCATCCACTTCCCTATTGCACGGGCGTATTGGGGCTGATACTTAACCATCGGCACAAAAGGCCACGCCACGTCAATACTGTTCATCAAGAAGGCGAAACCGCCCCCGTCTATCAGGCTGCCCTGCAGGCCAGCGATGTCGTAATCTCCCCATCGACCGGAGGTGATGCCCCAACCGGTGCGGCCGTCTGCTGCAGTACAGCCGTCAAATACCCATGAGAACATCTTGTCGAGGTCAAAGCTGCAACTCTGCTCGGCGTTGAGGCGGGCGGCGGTGTAGATGCCCATAGGGAGGAGTATCTCATAGAAACGGCTCTCGGTCTGGCCGTCCAGAGCCTCCATTGCAGAAATTGCGTGTTTGAGGTACTTCTCATCGCCAAAATGGCGGTACGCGCTGTAAAGTACCCAGGCGTGGCCGCCAGCGGCGTCCTGCTGCTTGGGTATCCAGTTGTTGCACCCCTTCATGGCGGCATAGTCGAAATATGTAAAATCGTAGTTGCCGGCAAGCACGGAGTCGGCGCGAGCAAACTGGTCTGCCGTGATGCGCAGAATCTCTTCTGCACCCTCAACGCCGGGGAAGACCTCACTAACTGCCCAGAACAAGATGTTGGGATAAACATCGTACCACCAGTCACGGCCATAGCCGCCGCCAAGGAGTGCGACCTCGGGGCAGGTGTTGTTCATCACTATGTTCCAGCCGTTCTCGGTATTAAAGTAGTTCTGGCTCATCTTGACCCAGTTGTAGCCGTTCTGGTCGCGCTTGTCAATGCCGTTGAGGCCGGCACCAAGCAGGCAGTGGAGGATATTGAGGCTCTCGTGGAACTCACCGCCATTCACGTCGGCGCCCTGACGGGCATCTTTCATGGCGGTGTAGAGGCCGAATGTGCGATTACCAGTGTTGCGGCCGGCATTGTCCCACCAGATCACAGGGCCGCTGGGTGCCGGATTGTCAAAATCGAACGCAAATGCATCGAAGTCCAAAGCCTTCTGATGCCAGTCCAAGATGGCATAGGGCTGCGGGAAGGAGGGCATCGTTTCAACCTTGTCAATTGCCTTCTGGGTGACAGGTGCTCCGCCGTAGCCGGATGTACACGCCACCGCCGCAAAAGCCAAGGCAATTATGAATATGTTCTTAGTTTTCATTTGCAACTGAATATTTTGTATCGATATCCTTGAGAATACTCTTTGCAAGGGGCAATGAGAGCAACTGGAGGGCACCCACGATGAGCACAGCCCAACGCAGGGCGATATCTGCCCCACCCTCGCCAAAAGCAAAAGCCAGAACTATGAAAAGGATCATTCCGATTGCCCTTCCGGCAAACAGCCCGAATTCATGACTCATTATATAGGTGTACTCATCCCTGCCCTCGAGCACCTTCACCGTATCAATAGTCTTCATCATGGTGGGGAAGTATGCAAGGTCACGCAAGGGTTGGAACATTACGTTGCAGATAATGAAGGTGAATGCACCGGCTGCGGAGAAAAGGATGCAGTTGCCAAGCGTACCCAGGAAGAATATGGCGAGCCCGGCTCCGAAGATTGCCATGCGGTGCTGTGGCTTTGCCACCCTGCCGAGGATATAGACCACAATTGCTGTCACGGCACCGCTTACACCTTGAATCAGGCCCAGCGAACCTTCGTCACCTATAAACTTGAATATTAGAATGGTGGGGACAGTTACAATGAAACCCTCTACCATCCCTTTGAGACCTGCGAGGCCCAGCATCTTTTTCCAGAGGGTATGGAACTTAAAATGAAAGTAGTTCTTGTTACCAGGGCTCTGGAACTTTCCGCGGGCAAGCACGAAGCAGGCGCAGATGCTGATGATAAATGCCAGGATAGTCAGGAACTGGTAGCCGTTGTCGGCAGTAAGATTCCATCCGAACAACGTATGGTCTTCCGTAAAGGTAATCACCAGACCGGCCACAATGGGGATAACTATATTCCAAAGGGTGAAGAACAGAGACTCCAGCCCAAAGAAGTAGTTGCGGTTCTCATCGTTGGTTGCGTAAAGGGTCAGCAGATAGCGGTTGGTCCAGAAGAAACCGGTTGCCAAGCCTATCAACAAACCTGCCGTGCAAATTACAACGTTTGACGGATTCTTGAGGAACATCAACACTATCAGCGATACGGAAGATATCAGAATTCCGAAAGCGTAGAGTGTGGCCGATTTGAACCACTTCATCAGAAGTCCGTTTCCGAGGGCGGAAAGGACTATGCCGATATACATGCAGAGCTGGAACGCGATGAGGATGGTGGTGTCGTTGCCGGTGGCACGCAGCACGTATGCGCCGGCAAAGATGTTCACCAGTGGCAGCACCATTGCGAACAGCATGTTCGTAATCAGCAGCGTGCGGACATTCAGCGGCTGCGATGCAAAATATTTGAATTCCTTGAACATTTACTTGAGGGTATTGAGTATTTCTTTTACGCTCAGCCGGGCGCTGCAGATAACCTCGTCGCTTGCGCCGTAGAACATCTCTATGGTATCGTCGTCCTTCATATAGAAGCCGTTTGAGAACACGACATTTCCAAAAAAGCCTGTTTTCTCATAGTCCGCAATCGGCTCCATGATGGGCTCCTCGCTGCGGGCGAGAACTTTAGTAGGGTCATTGATGTCGAGCAGCAAAGCCCCCAGGCAATAGCGGTTCTCCTTATTGGCACCATGGTAAATCTCAAGCCACCCCTCGCTGGTGCGGATGGGTGCGGCGCCTGCCCCTACCCTGGCACTGTCCCACTTGCCGGGGCGGGTGGTAGCGATGCAGATGTGACGCCCCCAGTGGATACGGTCGGGAGACTCTGCCACCCATATATAATTACCTCCGAGTTCAGGCGAACTGGGACGGTGAAAAGCATAATACTTATCCCCTATCTTCTCCTGGAAAAGGGCGCAATCCTTATTGTGAGGCGGGAATATCATCCCCTCACGGCGCAACTCCTTGAAATCGGTTGTCGCAATCAAGCCCACACCCACAGCTACGGGCGACACTTCTGTAAAGGTGAGCCAGTAACCGTCTTCCATAGTGGCCACACGACAATCTTCTATACCGAAACTCTCCTGGAAACCTTTTCCAAATATTGGTTTGATAGCGGGATCTTCCTGGAAATGGACGTCATCCATACTATATACAGGGCGGAGATATGAGAGGGTCGTGAGATAGTCTTTACCCTTGTATCCGATAACCCGGGGATCGTGTGCGTCCAGATCCGGATCATCCTTGCGGAAACTCAGTACTTCAATCTCTCCTTTATCATTATATACGGGAAAGCTGATGATACCCTCTTTTTGTACAGGCCGCTCTGCCACTCTGAGCAGAAGCCAGGTTTTTCCGTCCATGCGGAATACTCCAGGATTCAACAGGCAGGTAATCTCCATACCTGGGATGCAAGGCTTCAGGTCAGCGGGCCTCATAAGGGGGTTGGCGGGGTTTCTTTTGGCGATATCCATTGTTATTTGTCGTTTTGTTTCTATCACAAAAGTACTGATACGACTCACCAACAGTATGCATTTTACTTTCATTTGTGTACACAATATTTTCATTATTCATTTTTTATCACTAAGTTGCGTTTAAAAGCCATTTAGACGCATGATTAGACGTTCGATATCAGTACTGCTGTTATTATTGTGCACTATTTTCACAGATGCTGCGCAATATTCTGTAAAGTACCTTACCAGCGCCGACGGGCTCTCCAACAGCTCCGTCACCGCCCTGTTCCAGGACTCCCGGGGGATAGTCTGGATGGGGACGTGGGACGGCCTCAACTGCTGGAACGGGAGGTGGTTCAAATCATTCGTACCAGACCCTTCCGACCCTGCCTCCATTTGCAATAATGTGATAAGAGAAATTGGAGAAGACAGCGAGGGTTATTTATGGGTATCCACCGACCGCGGGATAGACAGGTACGATCCGTTTCAGGGTGTCTTTACCCATTTTTTCACAGAAGAGGCGCAGCATGTAGAATCAGAGCAGGCATTCCACCTGTGCTTTGACTACGGCATGGTGTGCGCCTCGGTAGATGGCCAGGGTGTTTTCAAATTCGAAAACGAATCATTCGTCCTGCTTCAAGAGTATCCATGGAAAATCAACCGGTTTATGGTGAGCATGGATGGCATCCCCTTCCTCTGCACAAAAGACTCAAGGTTAATCCAAGGCGAGGATAAAAATATTGCATCGGGAGTCAACGACATTTTCCGCATTGGCCCTTAC
>JAGABI010000006.1 GCA_017614715.1 Bacteroidales bacterium
AATCCCGGTGAGTATAAAATACTCACACATTATATTTCTAAAAACACAAGCACATTTTTAGAAACAGAAATATTTGCCTAACACACAGCATTTTACTTGCGCATATCATCCTATTACCATACCTTTGCGATAAAAACTGTAAGAAATATTATTACATTTGTAGAGGTATTAGATATGTTTCAAATGGCAAGAACAGTTACAGTTTCCTTAGGGCCGCATTACGAAGAATTTATCCGCGAGAGCATCGCAGGTGGCAGGTATAACAATGCCAGTGAGGTAATCCGTGCAGCACTTCGCCGCATGGAAGAAGACGAAACCCGCATTGCCACCCTCAGAGCAGCATTGAAAGAGGGCGAAGAAAGCGGTTATATAGAAGATTTTGATCCGTCTGATTTTCTTAATGAGTTGAATGTGGCGTATGAGAAAGAAATACAGACTGTCTAAACGCGCTTCGCAAGACCTGGCAGGCATTTGGCGTTATACTCTGGAAAAATGGTCCAGAGAGCAAGCCAACGTATAAGTTTCCGGATTGCTTAACGCATGTTCTTTGGTTGCAGATTGCCCAACAGAAATGGGACGCAGTTATTCCCATATCCAAGAGAACTATTGGACATATCATTGGGGTAGTCACATCATTTTCTATCGCATAGAAAAAGATAATACAGTATCTGTCGTCCGTATTCTTCACGAACGGATGGACTTTGACAGACACCTATAGCGCCGAGCACAATCCCGAGCTCCGCGAGGGAATGCGCAGCGAAGCGAGCACAATCCCGCGAGGGAATGCGCAGCGAAGCGAGCACAATCCCGTAAGGGAATGCACAGCGAAGCGAGCACAATCCCTAGGATATCTTTTGAATCTCAGCTGAACTGTTTACCTTTGATTTGTTAAATTGAAATTTGCCGGTCACTTAGAAAAATGGAAGTAACAAACCTGCTTGACATACACTCCCGCGCGGAATTGTACCGGTGGTACCAGGAAAATCACGACAGAGTGAGTGATTTCTGGCTACGCGTAAACAGGGCTGCGGATGACTGCCCTGGTGTGGTGCGGTACGTCGATGCAGTAGAAGTTGCTCTTTGCTTCGGATGGATAGACAGTACACAGAAAAAGATAGACGAGGGAAAACCCGTTCAGCATTTCACGCCCCGGCGCAAGCGGAGCAACTGGTGTGAGCGTAATCTGATCCGTTGCCGGCGTTTGGTCCAGCTTGGAGAAATGACGCCCGCAGGACTTGCAGTAGCCCCGGACCTCAATCCATCCCTCTTTGTCTTTGAAGATTGGGTGCTGGATGCAATAAAGGCCGATGAAAAGGCATGGACAAACTACAATTCGTTCCCTGAAACATATCGCCGCATCCGGGTAGATTATATTCAGCATTACCGGCAAACCAGCCGCTACGAGGCAGCTGAAAAGGCCCTTCAGCGTTTTGTTAAAGATTGCCGCGACGGCAAAATTCTTCCCGGCTGGGACGACTTCGGCAGGTTGGCCTGAAAAATAATACTCATAATTTGCCATGACAAACATTTTGTCATGGCCGTTGTGGCTTTGGTTGCAGCGAGCTCGCAGATTGCCCATATTGATTGTGCTTTTGGGTGGTGGCAGGAATATTTTGACAATAATTAAAGACTTGCAGAGGTTGCCCGGAATGGCTATCTTTGAGCAAATGAGCCGAAGGGGATGACACGCCGGCCGTATCTATATCGAAAAATGATGGACTCCGAACTGCTGACATATGATCTGGGATGCGGCGTGGAGGCATTTTCCACCAGGCGGGAGTCGGTGCTCCCATACCAGGTTATACAGGGGCATCAGGTGCACGATAGCAAGATAGCGCTTATTGACCGGCCCGGCCTGACACGTGAAGACCTGGAAGGATACGATGCCTTTATCACGGCACTGCCCGGCGTCGCCATCGGAGTCCGAACGGCCGACTGCGTGCCGGTGCTGCTGTACGACCCTGACAGGCGAGTTGTAGCGGCCGTTCACGCCGGATGGAAAGGTACCGTGCTACACATCGTCTGCAAAGCCATCGGTGCCATGTCGGCACGGTTCGGATGCAAGGCACAAGACCTTCGCGCAGTGATTGGCCCCTCCATAGGCCCGGACAGTTTCCAAGTGGGCGAAGATGTGGTGGAGCGCTTCAGGGCCAACAGGTTTCCGATGAAAGACATCTGGTCCTTCCGCGGCGAGAGCGACGGCACGCCGATGTCTGGCGGGCATCATATCGACCTCTGGATGGCCAACCGGTGGCTTCTGGAGGATTCCGGCGTCCTGCCCGCCAATATCCAGACAGCCGGCATTGACACGTTCACCGACACATCCTTCTTCTCTGCCCGACGCGAAGGCGTCAAATGCGGCCGCATCATCAACTCAATTAAACTGTATGAATAAGATTCGGATTACGGCAATACGGCAGACGGTTTACCCTGACTTGATGGCCCAATACGAGAATCCCATTGAGCACGGCTGCGATGTGAAGGTAGGCCAGCAGTGGATTTGCGTCGATGGCAAATGTCCCGATGGGATGTGCCCTTCTGCATGGTCTTCTATGCGGGAGTTCGTAGAGTCTTTGGCCAAAGGAGAAGGCAACTTTTATGACGGATGGATGAAAAACCCGATGAGTGCAATGATTAGTTGCAATGACGGTTTCCGCCCATTCAGTTTCTATATCGAGGTTATTTGATTATTAAGTTGACTATATGAGAATCTATAAAACTGTCTTAATCAGCGTTATCATCATTGTTCTCTGCATGAGCGCCTGCAATTGCAACAGGGCAAAAGAGGTTATCCCGGAAGCCCCCGACTACTCAAACCCGGCCATGTGGATAACGGAAGACATGGATTCTGATGGAACTGGGGCCGATGTTTTCTACGTGGTATCAACATGGGAAAAAGATTGGACGGACGAGAAGGGCAACACCGTACATTATGCCGACGTCTGGAATCCTGAACACTGCTCGCGCATGGCCATTGAGATGAATAAGGCGGCTGCATATATGGCTCCGGGCAACCGCTATTGGGCGCCCTACTACCGACACGCAACCATTGAGGCTTTCCTGACGCGCGACGAGGATATAATCCACGAACGCACCCGCCTGGCCATGAAAGATGTCTGCGATGCCTTTGACTATTTCCTGAAGCAGCGCGACTCTGGACGGCCTTTAATCATAGCCGGATTCAGCCAGGGCGGCCTGGCGGTTGTGGAACTGCTAAAGCATATGGACGATGCCACTTACAACCAGCTGGCGGCGGCGTATGTCCTTGGATATAAAGTAACGGATGAAGACCTTGCTGCCTGCGACCATATCAAACCCGCGCAAGGTGCAGACGATATCGGGGTAACGATCTGCTACAATACAGTGAAAGATGTGAAATATGTGAATCCGGTAGTCTCTTCCACCAGCATCGCCATCAACCCCGTGAACTGGGTCACCGATACTACACCGGCTGTGCTCTACGACACCATCACCGTGACCCTTTCACCAGAATACCATGTTCTTGTAGTAAGCGGCTACGACGGCTCCGAATATCCGCCCTTTGCCAACTTCATCAACGTGGGCGACATACACAGTTGCGAGCCATGGCTCTACAGCGAATGCCTGCAAGAGAACATGGCGCTCCGCGCAAAGGCATGGAGGCACGGCCGTCAGTGAGTGTTCAGCCGGCGGAATTCTTCCTGTGCCGCAGCCATTTGACGCTGGAACTCTTCTGAAGACTGCAGATACGCAAATCCGATGCTGGCCACAGGGCGGCTGGCATCCACGTCGCTCTGCCAGTGGCAGCCGGAAATGACGCGACTCTCGCCAGATAGCCATGCACGGCCAAACACCGCTTCGGCGCAAGCCGGATTGATCTGCGCCATAAGCAGGGCGCATGCCCATGCGCGGATTGTGTGTCCCGAAGGATATGAACCTTCTGTGGCAAGCCATTCATCGTCCTGCGGAAAGATGGAGGGCTCCTGAAAGTATGCGAAAGGCCGGATGCGGAAATAGTGCGCCTTGGGCCTGAATCGAATATCCTCAATTGTTTTCGTCCCCCTGGTGAGAACTTCATATATGGCCGGCGTACCTTCTTTTGACACCGTAATTCCAAAGTGCTCACCCAGAATGGCCAGCGTAGTATCCATATTCCAGATCGCATCCCTAACGGCCATTTCCAGGCGGACAGTATCCTTACGCTGCTGTTTGCCCCACATATAGCGGAGGATATCGTGATCAAAGTCGGTGCTGGGATCTGCGGGCGGGGCAGGAACGCAATTAACCACGTCCGGCAGGCAGTCCTGAGGGATATACGGCACACATGTTTCCTGCGCAATGGCGCTGAATGAAAGGCAAATCAGCAGAATAGCCAATATCATTATTCTTTTCATATAAACTTACAAACCCAATTGAGAGAGAAAATGACTGAAGATGTCGGGACGGCATACAAGCGGGAATACAAGGCCGTAAACCGCACCCCAGAAGTGGGCGGTGTGGCCGATGTTATCCATGTTCCGCTTTGCCATATACCAGCAATACAGCAGGTAGAGCGGCGCAAAGATATATCCGGGAACCGGGATGGGGATAAGGTAGATGTAGATACCCATCCTGGGCTCGAACAGGATGCTCGCAAACAGTATGGCCGAGACTGCTCCCGATGCCCCCACTGCACTGTATGAGCTGTCATCTTTATATTTGAACAGGTCCCAGACAGAAGAGACGGCTATTGCGCTCACATACAACACGACGTAGAGCACAACGCCCAGTTCGGCGCCGAAGGCAGCCTGGAAGTACTCCTCCACCACCCTGCCGAAAAAGAACAGGGTGAGCATATTGAAAAACAGATGTCCCCAACCACCGTGGACCACGCCATAGCTCAGCATCCTGTACCACTGATTCCGGTGCCATACGGAATAAGGATGGAGCAGCAGTTTATTGGCATTGAACGTCCCGGTGAAGCAGAGAATGCTCACCAGGCCGGTTACAGCTATGAGTATGATTGTGGTCGACATTGATATATAGTGTCTTTTTGCAAAAATAATAAAAACCGAAAAATGATTACTTTTGTGCGCCTGTAAAAAACAATGGAAGAGATCAAGATTGAACAAATTATAGACGTGGTACGGGAAGCGGCCACACTGATGGACCGCTCGGGCGGATTTGAGATCAGGAACAAGAGCGTGCTGGAGGATTTGGTAACATCTTCAGACGTAGCCATCCAGCACTTCCTCACAGAGAAACTGGGGACCCTGCTGCCTTCAAGCGGATTCCTATGCGAAGAGGAGGACCTGCAAGACCTCAACCACCGCTATATCTGGATAATTGACCCTATAGACGGCACCGCCAACTATGCCAGGGGGAACGAAAACTGCTGCATCAGCGTAGGCCTGGTAAAGGACAAGGAACTCTTTATGGGAGTGGTATACAGCCCGTGGCGGGGCGAACTCTACACCGCCGTCCGGGGCGAGGGCGCATTCTGTAACGGCAAGCCGATACATGTTTCGGACCGCCCGTTCGAAAACGGCCTGCTGTACACCGCAATGAGCACCTACCACAAGGAGTGGTCCCGTTACTGCAGCGATGTCATATTTGACTTGTACAACCAGAGCAACGACGTGCGCCGCACCGGCTCAGCCGCAATCGAGCTGTGTCTTCTTGCATCGGGCTACGCCGACCTCTACTTTGAGATACGCATCATGCCGTGGGACTATGCCGCGGCAAGCCTGATACTTAAAGAGGCGGGCGGCGCCGCATGCAGTTTCGACGGCGACTCCCCTTCCCTCTTCAGACCATCAATGTATATTGCCGCCAACACCCGGCAGAACTGCGACCGTATCCTGCAGACCGTCCGCAGGCACATCCGGCAGTTGCCTTACTAGAATCGCTGTCAGAATCCGGTTAAATCTCCTTCGGGTGGAGTTTCCGATATAATTTCAAACTGCTTATCAGGGAGTTGAACTGACTCTTGGGGATGTGCGTCGCCCTTACATAACCCTCACGTTCCACGCTGAAGGCAAGCACTTTGGTCAAAAGCACTTTCTGGTAGGTCACCGTAACCTTCTCAAGGTTGTCGTTTGGGAAAGCGGCAGCAAGGCATCCCTCTATCTCCATGCTCCCGCCCTTGGGTCCTTTGAACAAAGACTGCAGTTCTTTCAGGTTATCCATTGCTTCTGCAACGGTATCGCCAATGGGGATGAACAGTTCAAAAATGGGGTCGATATTGAATTGGATAACGTCATCACCAATGCCCAGATGCCCTACCGAGAGATAGTAATGGTTCTCGCCGTCTATCGGCATATTGAACACCTCCAGGTTTTCTTCTGCCCTCAACAGGCTGTCATCATCGCCTACTTGAAGGTCGACTGTAGCAAGTTCCAGTCTCTGGGGAAGTTTAAAATCCTGTGCTACGGCAGCAAAAGAACATACAAGGCATGCAAGGATTAAGAAATACTTTTTCATGGATGTGGCTATTTGATTAAATAAACTAAACCGAAGAGAAGAGTTTTGTTATTGGCTTTGAGCGGCGTGCTCCCATAAGGAATCACCCCGCCGATGCCGTTTTCGTAGCTGGCATACAGCCGGAACGACTTGAATTCAACGCTTCCGTTCACACCGTAAACAAACCCGTAGGCTCCGCTTCCAGCGTTAAGGCCAAGATGGGCGATGTCGGGGAAATCAATTGACAAGCCCCCACGCGCTTCCCAATAGGGTGCGCAGTAGTTGTAGCCGGTATACAAGCAGGAAGCATCCACAGAGAGCCTTTCCCAGAATGGCATCGCGTAGCTGGCTTTCATGTTGGCAGTCAGCGGTACGGCTTTAAACTTATAGCTTCCGTTAACAGCCTTGGGCTTGATGACGTTCAGCACCTCTTCTCCGGCATCTTTGAGCCTGGAGGATATGTGTTCCTGATCCAGTTCGTCTGTGGTAAGGTTTTTAAGCCCTTCGAAAGAGTACGAGCCGGATGAGGTTCCGGCATTGCCATAGTACCAGAGGATGCCGCCCAAATCAAGAACAGACGCAGAGAGGGTGAATCCGCTGAAAGGCTTCCAGACAGCGCCCAGATCCACCGCCAGGCCAGCGCCCGAGGGCAGGCCGAACTTTCCTTTGCCGGAAAAGCTCTTATAGTCCAGGTAACCAGACTCATCAGTCCCGACTTTCGTGCTGGTGCTTGTAAGGTCCACATCGGCATCCAGATCAACTTTATACTGATCTTCTGTGGTGGTCAACGAAAACTTTCGTGCGGAGACATCTACACTGTAAAGGCCGAGGAGGAGTTTAACCCTGCCGCCAACAGAGAACTTGTCACTCAGCGGAAGAGAGTATCCATAGGCAATCTCTCCGTAAACGTTGCCGAATGCCTTGAGAGAGGAAAGGTCGTATGGCGACTGGGCGGTTCCCGTTTTAAGTATCTGTAATATCTCTTTTGGCACAGACAGGCCGTAGTTGACTCTGGCGCCAGCCTCCAGGGTATGGAATCCACGGGCAGAACTTTTCCAGCCGTAGGAGAACAGATTGTAATTGATCTGGCTGTACATACTGTTAACCGCCTCCAGTCCGCCCAGAAACTCTTCGCTGGAGATGGAAGAATGAAGGCCCGTTACCAGTTTGCCGCCGGAGGGGAAAAGGAAAGATGCGGCTCCGACGTTATTGCGGGTTATGCTTTGTATTTCACCTACACGCACGAACCCATATTCGAGGAATGCGCTTTCTGCGGGATTGGCTGTACCCTGAGCCCAGGCCCCGGTGCATAAGGCGAGCAAGATAAACGAAAGAAGTACTAGCTTTTTCATAGGCTCGGTATGGTTATTCCGCCAGAAACAGTAGCGCGGAGGTTTTTAAAAGATACTGTCTGATCAAGATTCAGACGCTTGTCTCCCTCTCCGGAGGGGGCCTTTACGGAGATACCGATGCGGAGACCGCTGATGTCCGGGATGGTACCTTCGTTGGCTTTGACCACAATCTCCAGAGGTGTCACAACAGGGCTGCCTGTGCAACCGGAGGCTATCGTAAGCCTGGTATCCACACTTACATCTTCACAAGGGACAAGGCCGGCAACACCATTTTCACCAATCCGTTTGACAAGGACCTCCACATCGCTGATATCCAGGGTAATCGGGATCTCGCTCACGGCATCGGCACAAATCCTGGCCTCTTTAACCTTGTACTGCCCGAGCGGGAGATCCAGGTCGCTTATATCAAAAGGTATGCTCCCGGGTAAACCGCCCACAAGCGACAGATATGCCTTGTAATTGTATGCCAGCGAGAAAGAGCTCCAGCCGGATAAAGGGTCTTTTTCAGTAATAGAGGCCGGGAGGTGGAGCCGCATATCATCAAGTTTAAACCCATTGAACATTTTCCCTCCTGTACGTTCTACCTTGAGAAACTCTCCATCGGTTGTGAGCGCACTTACCTTGACCTCGCTGAACTCCTGCGACAGCAGGGTGTCGCTGCCACCATCCGAAGAGATGGCCAGTTTGCCTGAAACAGCGATCTCCTCCGTAAGCGGATTGGTTGCCTGCAGGGTGAACACCTGCGGAGACATGGATAATCCGAACATCTCAAGAAGAGAAGATGTAGATTCCATGCTGCCGGAATAGCTGTCTATTGGTATGACAGAAGGCCGGGTCGGATCCGGGAGAAGGTATGAACACAACAACACAGGATTGGAATAGAACGATCCCTTTTGCGTTACAACAAGGTAACCTTCCTCATCCTCCTGGATGACACTTTTGAGCATATCACCCATCCCAACCTTGTCTATAAGCATCCTTGGCGTCATGGGGCCGACGTCTCCCAAAGGCAGACTTATTTGATCCGAGAACAGGGTAACCTCCCTGTCAATGCCCTTGCTGAGGTCATAGTCCATATTTGAACATGACCACAACAACAGCAGGGCAACCAGAACCGAGAACTGTTTCATTTTAAACTCATTGGATACATTATTTAGCGAATTTACAAAAAGTGGACCTATTTTTAGTAGATTTGAACCATAATTTTGAATATATGAAAGCCGCCAGAATCGCCATTATCAGCATTATCACTTTGATGCTTTGCACGTTAAGCATAACCGCCTGCAAGAGGCCCATCAATCCCCTGAAGGACTCCAGCGGCTTTGTCCCCATCACCGATGTCGTCCCGGACGCCATTCTGGAAATACGTTATTACAGCACTTACAACTTTGTGGGTGAACGCATAGATGGATATCTGGCGCCTACTGCATGGCTCACCAGGCCTGCGGCGGACAGCCTCAAAGCCGTGAGCGACGACGTTATGAAACTTGGCTACAGGCTCAAGATTTACGATGCGTACCGCCCCCAGTGCGCAGTGGACCATTTTGTGCGCTGGGCCGCCGATGTGGCGGATACCACAATGCGGAGATACTTCTACCCTGACGTGGACAAGAGCCGCCTGTTTGAGCTGGAGTACATAATGGAGAAATCGGGCCATACACGAGGGTCAACCGTAGATTTGACCCTGTTTGACATGAATACGGAGAAGGAGGTCGACATGGGCGGCACATTCGATTGGTTCGGGGAAGAGAGCCATCCGGATTACCGAGGCATAACGGAAGAGCAGTTTGCCAACCGAATGATTCTGCGCGACGCCATGGTCCGCCACGGGTTCAAGACTCTGGACAGCGAGTGGTGGCACTTCACCTTGAAAGACGAGCCGTACCCCGATACCTACTTCACTTTCCCTGTTCAGTAACTGGTGCCGACAGCGTTTTCAAAGCCTCTGAAGCGGCGTCCAGCAGGGGCTGGGTGGAGACTTCGCTGCCAACGGCGTTCCGCATCCAGAGTTGCGGGGTAAGGCGGCCGGCGGGATAGATGCGCTCTATCGCCCCAGCCACAGATTCGCACTTAAGCTGCTGCTCAAGTTGGAACTCAATTATGTGGCCGTACGGGTAGTTTGCCAAGTACAGCGGCACGTCAATCATGTGGCTGTAGATGGCCAGGATGGGGGAATTCTCCTCGCCCAGATACTGTGCGTAATACTTGTTCCAGACCTCCTGTGCAGTTTTGATAACTTGCGCCTTAAGCTGTGCAGCAGTAGCTTCCGGGTGGTCATACAGCCAGCGCCAACTGTACATATCCACGAGGGCCACACCCATTATTTCGTAGCAACTCCAGAAGATGTCCAGCGTGAACATTGCGTCGCTGGTTGGGTCATCGTTCTTATATCCCAGGAAGTCGAGGTCGCGCACCTGAAACACAAACGCGAGAGCCTCCGTGAAGGCGGTATTGGGCACGCCCTTCATTACGTAATGATCTACATCATGCAGGGTAATTGTCTGCTCCACATTGTGGCCAAACTCGTGCACCGCGATATTGTAGCCCTTATAGTCCATACCGTCCTTGCCGATACGGGTACGCAGGCGGGCATTGTCGCATTTCATAGCCGATTCCCAGGCGTGACCTGCTCCGCGGGAGGGATCTACCGTGATGTGCGAGCAGATAAAATCATTTTTAGCCTGACTGAAGCCCAACTGATTCAGGATCAGCGGCATACCCTTAGTTGCGAAGGCCTCGCGATCTGGATAAAGGCGGCGCGTCTGCGCCGAGAGGTCGTCTTCATTCAGCGTGCTGCGGCTCTTGAAACCGTCGTACCATATATCGAACGGCTCAAGTTTGCGCCCCATGCGCTGCTCAATGAGCTTTGCCACCTCCCCTACCTGTGGCGAGCTGCAGAAATTATCGAAAAGTTTCTCTATCTCTTCAAAGCTGACCTCCATATCCTCTTCAAAGGCGCGCACGATGGCGGTGGGATAGCGCGGATTATAGTGGTCCAGCTGCCGCATGGCATGGAAATTATCCAGGAAATACTGGTAACGGGTGTCCGGTTCGGGCTCAGCATTGACCTCCTTGCCATCTTTGGCAACCGTATTGGAATAGGGGTTCCAGTCATACTCAGGGTTATTGATAACGCACTGGGGAATGCTCTGGTCAATGATGCGGCGCATCACCTGATAAATCATCCGTTGTTTGGCCAGTCCTTCCTCACCATCATTGTAGTGGGTCTTGAGTTCATCGCGCAAGCCCCAGTGGCTGATCAGGGACATGTCGGGGAAGATGTGAGCGCCACTCGCGTCCAGCAGGTGGCCCATCTGGATGTTGTAGTTGGCGATGTAATTGTCGGCGGCAGAGAGCTGTGCCGATAGCGCCTGGAGGCAATCTGCAGGCACACGGGCGGTGAAAATGTCACCCAGGCGGGCATAAGCCCACTCCTGCCGACTCCAATCCTTACCAAGGGTGTTCTTCTCTTCCGGCGTATAGAAAGGGAAGTTCAGCACCACGATGAAGGCGATCTTCTGGTCAAACATATCGTCGTTGAAGTGGGCAGAAGGGCTGTAAGCGCCAAACAATTCGTCCAGGGAGGTCGGTTCGGGCCCGTCCAAATGGATAGGCAGGTTCAAATCCACCGTCATCTTGTTGAAGCAGCCCCAGAGGCTCTCAAAGTTCTGCTCCAGTTGCTCAGCCATGCGCGCCCTCTCGGCGGGGTCGGCCACAAAGTTCTCCTCGCAGAAAGCCTCAAAGTCCGCGGGCGTTCCGTCTGCCACGGTCCACAATGCCGACGCCTGCCCTACTCCGCGCCCGATGCGCTCTTCTACGCCGTCGATGCCGGAATACCTATCATTCAAGGCCTTAACCGTTTTCTCCACGCATTTCTTGTCGATATTATTCATAACGGTCTCATTGTTTTGCTTGCAACCGGCAACAAGGCCAACCACGGCAGTTGCCAACATAAATGTCATTATTCTTTTCATATGAAGTGTCAGTTTCATACAAATTTACAAATAAATCTTCTTTTTGTTATCTTTGACGGAATTTGGTGAAATATGCACCAATCCGGTTTTTCTATGAAACGACTGATACTTATTGCAATGGCATCATTAGCCACTACTGCTTTGTCAGCACAGGGGCTGCAGTACCCCAAAGCCGCTAAAGACGGCACCGTAGATGATTATTTTGGCGTGAAAATAGCTGACCCCTACCGCTGGATGGAAGACGACCGAAGCGAGCAGACTGCCGCCTGGGTTAAGGCGGAGAACGAAGTGACGGACGCTTACCTGAAAAAGATTCCCTTCCGCTCAAAACTACTCAAGCGCCTCACGGAGGTGGCAAACTACGAAAAGATATCGGCACCTGCCAAACACAACGGGAAGTGGTATTTCTTTAAGAACGACGGCCTCCAGAACCAGAGCGTGCTCTATGTAATGGACAATCTTGGCGGCGAGCCGCGCGTATTTCTCGACCCCAACAGCCTAAGTGAAGACGGCACTGTGGCCCTGAAAGGGATCTTCTTCTCTAACAACGGCAAATGGGCCGCGTACAGCATATCGCGCAGCGGCAGCGACTGGGAAGAGCTGTTTGTGATTGACCTGTCCACAGGACAGCTCACCGATGACCATATCGAATGGGCAAAGTTTACCGGTGCTGCCTGGCGGGGCGACGGTTTCTATTACAGCGCCTACGACGCGCCCAGCAAGGGGCACGAATTCTCCAACGTGAACTCGGGGCACAAGATATACTATCACAAGATAGGCACCCCGCAGAGCGAAGACCAGCTCTTCTATCAAAATGCCGCTTACCCCATGCGCTTCTATATTTGCAGCGTGAACGAGGCAGAGACATTGATGTATCTTTTTGAAGAGGGTGCCGGCGCCGGCAACAACCTGTTCATACGCGACCTTCGCAATCCGGACTCGCAATTCATCCAGATGACAACGGAGTTGGATTACCAGTACAGGCCAATATACGACGACGGTGACCGTATCTGGATTTTCACCAACCAGGGAGCCCCCAGGGGACGTATATTGACCGCCGACATCCGCCGGCCTGGCATAGCTAACTGGCAGGAACTGATTCCGGAGCAGGAGGATGTACTCTCCGAGGCAGAAGTCATCAACCGAAAGCTTATACTCACCTACCAGAAGGATGCCTCCGACCATCCATACCTTTACACCCTGGATGGCAAGCTGGAACATGAAATACAACTGCCCACCGTTGGCAGTGTGGGCTTCTCCGGGAACGAGAAGGATCCTGAGTGTTTCTACACTTTCACCTCGTTCACCGTCCCGGGCACCATATTCAGCTACGATATGGATAAGTGCCAGAGCACCCTCTACGCCGCCCCCAAGGTAAAATTCAAACAGGACGAATACACCTCTGAGCAGATATTCTTCCAGAGCAAGGACGGCACCCGGATCCCCATGTTCCTTACATACAAAAAAGGGCTTAAGAAAAACGGCAAGAACCCGGTTTACCTTTATGGGTATGGCGGTTTCAACGTATCATTAGGTCCGGGCTTCTCCGCTGACAGGATTCCATTTCTGGAGAATGGCGGCATTTATGCCCAGGTAACTCTCCGTGGCGGCAGCGAATATGGTGAAGAGTGGCATCTGGCAGGCACAAAGATGCACAAACAGAACGTATTCGACGATTTTATAGGAGCGGCCGAATGGCTTATCCGCGAGGGGTATACCTGCAAGGATAGGCTGGCCATTGTGGGCGGCTCCAACGGCGGCTTGCTGGTGGGGGCATGTATGACTCAGCGGCCGGAATTGTTCGCTGTAGCCATTCCCAGGGTGGGCGTCATGGATATGCTCCGTTATCATAAATTCACAATCGGCTGGAACTGGGCCAGCGATTATGGCACCAGCGAGGACTCTAAAGAAATGTTTGAATACCTCCGCGGCTACTCTCCGCTCCACAATCTCAAGCCGGGCACTGCCTACCCCGCCACCCTCGTAACCACCGCCGATCACGACGACCGTGTGGTACCAGCCCACTCCTTCAAGTTTGCCGCAACCCTGCAGGAGTGTCAGGGCGGCAACGCTCCGGTGCTGATACGCATCGACACCAAGGCGGGCCACGGAGGCGGCAAGCCCCTTGCCAAGGTTCTGGAGGAACAGGCCGACATCTACGGCTTCATATTGTACAATATGGGCATAAAATTCAAATAATACAGATATGGCAGGAAAACGAAACGGTAGATTAACCCCTGCCCAGGAAGAGTACCTGGGACTGCTGCGCTCCGCCCTCTGGGGCACGCCAGCGGCCATGCCTCAGGACATAGACGCTATCCGGATAATTGCAAAAATGCAGCGAACCCGGCCTATGATAATATCTGCGCTGCTTAATGCAGGCTGGCAGTGCGACAATCCGCAGCCACTGGAACTTGTACGCAAAACTGCCGCCACCCACGTCCGGATGGACCATTGTCTCGCCAACGTCGTCACCACTTTGCGCAACGGCGGCGTGGAGCCCGTACTTCTCAAGGGGCAGGGCCTTGCCCGGAACTACCTTCAGCCGCTACTGAGGGAATGTGGCGACATAGACTTGTACGTAGGGCGGGAGCAATACGAAAAGGCGTGCGCGATTATTAACGGGACTGCCACCGAGCAGGAAAAATCAGAAGCAACGGTCACCAAGTTGCACTACGGACTTCCTCACTACGAGCCCCATATTGGCAAGGTGTTTATAGAGATCCATTCCATTAGTTCCATATGTCTTAACAAGAAAGACAACGCCATTTACCAGGCCCTTGCAAATAAAGGGCTCAGCAATGATCTGGTCCCGTTGGTTTTTGATGGAGTAACGGTGAATACGCCATCCGACAGTTTCAACGCATTCTATATCTTCTTTCACATGCAGCGCCATTTCCTTAGGGGCGGCATTGGATTACGTCAGATGTGCGACTGGATACGATTTCTTCACACCCACGCCAGTACAATTGATCCATCCTTTTTTGAGAGCACATTGGATGCATTGGAATTGCGTGCTGTCTGGAATCTGTTTGCTTCGATTGCCATTGACTATCTGGGGCTCCCTGCAGAAGAGATGCCGCTTTATCAACCCGGCTTAAAAAAAGAGGCTGAACTAGTGCTTGAATGTATTTTTGAAGAAGGGAATTTCGGCAAGGGCCGGACTCTGAGGGACAAAGGTCGTCCAAAAGGCCACCTTGCAGGCAAGTTGTATTCCAACAAGCATATATTAGAACGCCACTTGATGCTTCTTCGCCTGTACCCGGGCAGTAAAAGAGTTGTCTGGGAGAACACCAAGAGCATTTTTACTGCTGGCATAAAGAATTCCTTCAATAAAATCCTCCATAGATGAGAATCTCGGTCACGTTCCAGCGGCTGTGTAATTGAATAATTTATATATTTGCGCTTAATAGTATGGATAACCTACAGACATATCGCGTAGCGGACTTCTGTTTCACCACAGAAGGTATCACGCACGAACTATCTAACCTGCAGCCTTTCAGGGTACAGAAGGCTGACTGTGACACATTATTCTCACTTGAGGTGGTTTCAAAACTGCCGGAGACTAAGGACACCCTGCTCTACAGGACCCCTGATGAACCAGGCTTCCCTACGATAACCATCTTCACGACTGAGTCTGGGGAATACCGCATTGAGACCCAGCCCCTTCCGGAGAAACCTGTAGCGGGCGAACTGCTGGTTGACGCGGCTTTCAGCCGTGCCTTGCTGGAGCTCAAAACCACACAGGACCGTTTTGCGATTGACAATGCCTTGATGTTCCTGTTCGCCTTCTCCTCTGCCTGCAAGAATACATTGGAGATGCACTCGTCGGTAGTTATGAACGACGGCAAGGGTTACATGTTCCTGGGCAAGAGCGGCACTGGTAAGAGTACACACACCCGCTTGTGGCTCAACCACATACCGGGCAGCGAACTGCTAAACGACGACAATCCGATTATCCGCATCGGGGATGACGGCATCGCACGCGTATACGGCAGCCCATGGAGCGGCAAAACCCCATGCTACAAGGCTAAAGAGGCTCCGATAGGGGCAATAGTTCAGCTGAGCCAGGCACCTCATAACAGCATCCGTAGACTCAATCCCATTCAGGCCTACGCAACGCTGATGGGCTCGGCATCAGCCTTCCGACCCTTCAAGAAACTTGCCGACGGCTGGCACAGCACCATGGAGGCCCTGGCCGCAGGCACTCCTTTTTACCATCTGGAATGCCTACCCGACGAGGCAGCCGCCCAACTCTCATTCAGTACGATTCATGGATAAGAAGGTCATTCCCAACGGTATTCTGCTGGCAGAGGTCGGAACCCTGCTGGAAGAAGGGCGCGACGTGAGTCTCACTCCGCTGGGGAGGAGCATGCTGCCATTTATCGTGGGAGGGAAAGACACTGTAACCCTGCGCAAGCTGGCAACCATACAAGTGGGCGACATTGTATTGGCACATCTGGCCGACACACGCTACGTGCTGCACCGCGTGATATCAACAGACGGTGACATCATTACCCTTATGGGCGACGGTAACATAATCGGCACTGAGCGTTGCCATAAAAGCGACATACTTGGCACTGTCATCGCCATAAACGGCAAAAAACCAACTAAAGGAGTCATTTGGGCCAAGCTCAAACCCATCAGAAGATACTTGCTTGCTCTTTACAGACTAATTAGAAGAATCATAAGACGAATTAAACGATTTTTTTCATATGAGAATTAAAGAAGGTTTCACACTCCGCACTTTATGCGAAGACCACATAGTGATTGGCGAAGGCCTCGCCCTGGTCAACTTTGACAAAATGCTCTCCCTCAATGAATCTGCTGCCTATTTGTGGGAACAGGTTGTGGGCAAGGATTTCACAGAAGATGACCTCACTAACCTGCTTACAGAGAGATATGAAGTCAGCGAAGAACTGGCTCGCGAGGATGTGCGGAAAATGGTACAAATATGGCAGGAAAACGGAATGTTAGAATAACCCCTGCCCAGGAAGAGTACCTGGGGCTGCTGCGCTCCGCCCTCTGGGGCACGCCAGCGACCCTACCTCAGGACATCGACGGTGTCCTGACAATAGCACACATGCAGCGGACACGCCTGATGATTATTTCGGCATTGCTGAATGCCGGATGGAAGGGTTGCAGCCCGCAGATGCAGGACCTTATATTCAAAACTGCTTCCACTCACGTCCAAATTGACCGTTGTATCGCCAAGGTTGTCTCAGCACTTCGCGAGGGTGGTGTGGAACCTGTACTGCTCAAGGGTCAGGGCCTTGCCCGGAACTACCTTCAGCCCCTACTCAGGGAGTGCGGTGACATAGACCTGTATGTAGGACAAGAGCAATACGAATTGGCTTGTAAGATTATAAACGGGATGGCCACCGAGAAGGAGATTGCAGAAGCTGAGTCTTTAGTCCTTCACTACCATATTTTTCTGGGCAAGATGCTTATCGAGATCCATCCCATAAGCGCCAGATGCTTCAATAAGAAAGCCAATGCCCTATACCAGGCCCTTGCCACTAAGGGGCTCAGTAATAATCTGACCCCATTGGTTTTTGAGGGAGTCACTGTAAACACGCCATCCGACAGTTTCAACGCATTCTATATCTTCTTTCATATGCAGCGTCACTTCTTGAGGGGAGGCATTGGAATGCGGCAAATGTGCGACTGGATACGTTTTCTTCATACTCACGCCAGCACAATAGACCCTGCCTTTTTTGAGAGCACATTGGATGCACTGGAATTGCGTACTCTCTGGAATCTCTTTGCTTCAATAGCCGTTGACTATCTGGGCCTCCCCACAGAAGAGATGCCACTCTACCAGCCAGGCATGAAAAAGGAGGCTGAACAAGTGCTTGAATATATCTTCAAGGAGGGCAATTTCGGTTATTACCGTAATGATCCAGGCGACCGCCCGGCAGGCTACCTGTCAGGCAAGTTGTACTCCATCAATAATGAAATGGAGCGATACCGGATGCTTTTTCGCCTGTTCCCAAGCGAAAAATGCTATATATGGGGAAAAATCATAAGATTTTACGGTGTTGGCATAGAACAATTCTTTAAAGACATCTTCCATAAATGAGAAGTTTTGCCACATGCATGAAGACCCTTTGGGCCATGTCCAAACCCGTCCGCTGGCGATTGTGGGTCAAGGTGGCGGCAGGGATTATCCGCATCGGGACATCGCTGGGTTTCGTAGCCGCCAGCAAGCACCTTGTGGACATCGCAACCAAGGTAAGCGGCTCCTCAATGAGTCAAGGCATCGCCATATTCATCGGAATACTGATCCTGCAACTGTCCCTCAACATTTTTTCCAACTGGTGGGACGCGTGGTGCAGGGTCAAATCGCAGAATATTCTCAGGAAGGAACTCTTCGGTCACGTTCTCAGCAGCCGGTGGACGGGCCGCGAACGCTATCTTTCCGGCGATACTGTAAACCGCCTGGAAGAGGATATCCGGGTCACCTCCGACCTGCTCACAGATAATATCCCCAACCTGCTCATTACATTACTGCAACTGATCGCCGCATCGGTTTATCTGCTCACACTGGCCCCCAATCTGCTCTGGGTACTGCTGATTCTTATGGTGGCGGCAGTGTTCGGTTCCAAGATGTTCTTCCGCCAGTTGCGTGAGATAATGGCCCGCATCCGCAATCGCGACAGCGAACTCCAGCAACTTATGCAGGAGAGCCTTCAGCATCGCGTGCTGGTCCTGACCCTCACAAAGGTAGAGCGGGTACTTGAAAAATTCGGGTGGATTCAGACCGACGTGGAGAACGAGACCCGCAAGCGGCTCAACTACAACGCCATAGCCCGCGGTTTTATGATGTTCGGTTTTCAGGCGGGCCACGCTGCCGCCTTCCTGTGGGGTGTATTCGGCATCTCTGCCGGCACTGTGACATACGGTATGATGACCGCATTCCTGCAATTGGTTGGCCGCGTCCAAGGCCCGATTGCCTCACTTAGCGGTCAGATTCCGGCATTTATCCGCGCCCTCACCTCTATCGAGCGGCTGATGGATCTGGCAGAACTTGAAGAAGAGCCCAAAGGAGAAAACATTCACCTTCCCGGCGCTCCGGAGGTCGTGGTATCCAACCTAACCTACGCTTATCCCGGCGCTGTAAGGTCTGTGCTGAAGAATTTTTCCTGCCGGTTCGAGAAGGGCACATTCTCAGTTCTATCCGGCCCTACCGGCATCGGGAAAAGTACTCTTATCAAACTGATATTGGGCTTATTAGAGCCCACAAAGGGGAGCGTAACAGTTGCCGGGCACCCTGCTGGCAGCTCCATCCGCTGCAACTTCATGTATGTCCCGCAGGGTAATTCCCTACTCAGCGGCACTATCCGCAGCAATCTGCTGCTGGCTGCACCAGAAGCAACCGAAGAACAGATTCAGGAAGTTCTGTCACTGGCCAAGTGTGACTTTGTCAATGACCTTCACGACGGTCTTGAGACCCGTTGCGGCGAAATCGGCAGCGGACTGAGCGAAGGCCAGGCACAGCGCATCGCAATTGCCCGCGCCCTGCTCCACCCCGGCGGAGTCCTGATTCTGGACGAATCGACCTCTGCGCTGGACGCAGCTACAGAGTCGGCACTGCTGAAAAACCTGCACGAGCGCTACCACGGGGAGAAAACAATTATCTTTATATCCCACCGTGAGGCCGCCATTAGGTTTGCAGACTCTGTGGTAACACTATAGGCGGTTAATTCTCGATTTTTTTACTGTTTTTAGGTAATGCCGGTCAATCCGGTTATTATCATTTATTTTTACTATCTTTATATTCTTGAAGATTTTTACCGAAAAGAATATGAAAAGGATCCTGATTACCCTCGCTGCAGTTATTGCTGCAATAGCAGTTCAAGCTAAAGATTACAATGTTGTCTCTCCAGACGGGCGCATCACGCTGGCCGTACAGACATCTCCGGAACTCACCTGGAGTGTCACAAAAGACGGGGCACAGTTGATTGCCCCTTCGCGGGTTGCCCTGACACTGACTAATGGCACAGTATATGGCAGCAAAGCGACATTCCGCAAACAGGTAAAGAGCAGTGCCTCAAGCGACTTTGACGCTCCATTCTACAAACGGAGCAAAGTCCACGACGAGTATAACCAGCTGAAGCTGGTATCTAAGGATTTCGACATCATATTCCGTGCATGCAACGATGGCGTAGCCTACCGTTTCGTAACAAAGAAGGGGGTTGAGATAGCCGGCGAGACAGCTGAATTCAACTTCCCCGATGACCCTTCTGCCTGGATCCCCTATGTCAGGAACGGAGGTTCTTTTGAGAACCAGTTCTTCAACTCTTTTGAGAATGTCTACACTTACACCACGCTCTCCCAATGGAATCCTGAAAAGATGGCATTCCTGCCGGTTACCATAGAATCAGCGGCTGGTCCCCGCATCAGCATCACCGAGTCTGACCTGCTGAACTATCCCGGCATGTATCTTCACGGCGATGGCGGCTCAGCCAGCCTCAAGGCGATGTTTGCCGGATATCCCAAGACTATTGTCCAGGGCGGACACAATATGCTCCAAGGGGTCATAACCTCCCGTGAACCTTATATTTACAAGGGAGACAAGGGGGAGGAACTTCCCTGGAGGGTCGTTGTAATAGCCGATTCAGACAAGCAATTGGCCGACAATGATCTGGTATGGCGCCTTGCAAAACCTTCCGAGGGCGACTTCTCATGGGTAAAGCCCGGCAAGGTTGCCTGGGACTGGTGGAACGACTGGAACATCAAAGGGGTTGATTTCAAATCTGGCATCAACAACGACACCTACAAGTATTATATCGATTTTGCTGCCGACCATGGCATCGAGTATGTGATTCTGGACGAAGGATGGGCTGTGAACCTTCAGGCCGACCTGATGCAGGTGGTGCCCGAGATTGACCTCCCCATGCTGAGCCAGTACGCCCTCAGCAAAGGGGTCGCCCTGGTGCTTTGGGCCGGATATTGGGCTTTCAACCGCGATATGGAGGGTGTATGCAAGCACTATAGCGAGATGGGCATAGCAGGCTGGAAGATCGACTTCATGAACCGCGATGACCAGCCTATGGTGGCCTTCTTCGAGCAGGCTGCCCGCACCGCTGCAAAGTATCACCAGTTTGTAGATTTCCACGGCGCGTTCAAGCCGGCCGGCTTGACTCGTACCTGGCCTAATGTCCTTAATTTTGAGGGCGTTAACGGACTGGAGCAGCTCAAATGGATGGGGCCTGAATACGACCAGGTAACCTACGATGTCACCATCCCCTTCACCCGTCTTGTGGCAGGCCCTTGCGACTACACCCAAGGCGCTATGCGCAATGCCATCAAGGTCAATTATTACCCTTGCGACAACGAACCAATGAGCCAGGGCACCCGTTGCCGCCAACTGGCAGAATATGTCATTTTTGACGCCCCGTTCACCATGCTGTGCGACTCCCCCACCAACTACGAGGCGGAGGAGGAGTGCACCCGCTTTATCGCCTCCATCCCCACCGTATGGGACGAGACAATAGCGTTGGACGGCAAGATTGGCGAATTCATAGTAATGGCCCGCCGCAGCGGCAGCAAGTGGTATATGGCAGCTATGAACAACTGGGATGGGCGCGATGTCACCTTCTCCCTTCCGTTTGATGCGGCCGACGGCACCAGGGCGACCCTCTGGCGCGACGGCGTGAACGCCCACCGCAACGGTCAGGATTATATGGCAGAAAGCGTTGCAGTCAATAATGGAGAAATCACTGTTCACCTCGCCCCGGGCGGAGGTTGCGTAGTTGTATTCTAACAACATGAATAATAATAAAACAAAGGATATGAAAAGGTTATTAATAGCATTGGCGGCATTGACGGTTACACTGGCCGCATTTGCCAAGGAAGATGAGGCGCGGCTGCTCCGCTTCCCCGCCACCAATGGCAGCGAGATTGTGTTTACATACGCAGGCGACCTCTGGAGCGTACCGGTTTCCGGGGGCATGGCCCGCAGGCTGACCTCCCACATAGGTTATGAGGGGTTTGCCCACTACTCTCCAGACGGAAAAACCATAGCTTTCACCGCAGAATACGACGGCAACCGCGAAGTTTACAAGATGCCGGCAGAGGGTGGCGCACCGGTACGCCTCACATGGACTGCCACCAACGAGCGCGACGAGATGGGCGACCGCATGGGGCCCAACAACATGGTAATGGCCTGGAGCCCCGATGGCAAGCAGATCGTGTTCCGCAACCGCATCAGCGACGGTTTCTCCGGCAAGCTCTGGACAGTGTCACCGGAAGGCGGCATGCCCTCCGAAGTGCCCCTGCCGGAGGGTGGATGGTGCAGCTTCTCCCCTGACGGAAAGAGAGTTGCATACAACCGCGTGATGCGTGAATTCCGCACTTGGAAATACTATCGCGGCGGCATGGCAGACGATGTCTGGATCTGGGACCCCAAAGCCGGCAAGGTGGAGAATGTCACCAACAACATCGCACAGGACATCTTTCCCATGTGGGTTGGTGACGAGATATTCTTCGCCTCCGACCGGGATATGATAATGAATATCTTTGTTTACAACACCAAGAGCAAAACGACGGAGAAGGTGACAAACTTTGACCTTTACGACGTCAAATTCCCCTCTACTGACGGCAAGACCATAGTGTTTGAGAACGGAGGTTATATTTACCGTCTCGACCCTGCAACCCGCAAATATGAACAGGTTCACATAAGCCTGGCGGGCGATGACATATACGGCCGCAGCGAGCACCGCAACGTCTCAGGCAACCTCACTGCAGCATCGCTTTCACCCTCCGGAGAGAGAATTGCCTTGACCGCACGCGGCGAGGTCTTTGATGTTCCGGCAGGAAGGGGCGTGACCCGCAACCTTACCCGCAGTTCCGACTCCAACGACCGCGAGGCAGACTGGAGTCCCGACGGAAAGTGGATTGCATGGATAGGCGACGCCACCGGCGAGACCGAAGTCTACCTGTACGATGTGGAGAAGGGTGGCGACGCAAAGCAGCTTACCAGCGGCAACGACACCTACATCCGCACTCTTCAGTGGAGCCCGGACAGCAAAAAACTCCTCTACACCGACCGCGAAAACCGTATCGTTGAGATTTCTGTGCCCGACGGCAAGAAAACGATAATCCTCACTAATCCGGAAGCGGAATTCTACAGGGTGGAATACTCCCCGGACGGCAAATGGCTCACATATACCCGTCCCGCTAAAAACGAGATGGATGTGGTGTATGTTTACAACCTCGAATCAAAGAAAGAGTATCCCGTAACCGAGAGGTGGTACAACTCAAGTTCGCCTACCTTCTCCGCAGATGGCAAGTATCTGGTTTTCACAGCAGACCGCGACATTCATCCGCAGTATGGCCGCGCTGAATGGAACTATGTGCTTGGCAATATGAGCGGTATATATATGACGATGCTGGCAGCTGACACCCCCTCCCCCCTCCTCCCCAAAGACGGAATGCCATCGGTAGGCGGAGACCGTCCCGGCCCCGGGGGCCCGTTCGGCCCCAGACCTGGAGGTGAAGAGACTATGGACGGCAAGGGTCCTAAAAAATCAGAAAAAAAACCTGATGTAAAGGGTAAGGGCAACGGCACCCCCGAAGAGAAGGATGGCAGCAAAGATGTCGTCGTAAAAATAGACCCCGAAGGTCTGTCCCTGCGCACCGTAAAGGTTCCCGTTAGTGGCGAAATCGGATGGGGCGGACTCTACTGCGACGGCAATAAAATCTGGTATTCTGCGGGCCGCAAGACTCATGTGTATGACTTTGCTTCCGGCAAGGACGAGGAGTGCGCAGACGGGACCGTGATATATCGCAGAGGAGACAAAAAAGCCATAGTGTTCAAGGGCCGTCGCGACTTCTCCATAGCAGATTTCGGGCCCAAGATGTCCGGTGGCGACAAACCCGACCTGGGCGGTCTGGTTACCGACATCGACTACACCAAAGAGTGGGCACAAATTTATGACGAAGTATGGCGGGCCTTCCGCGACGGCTATTACCTGAAGAATATGCACGGCCGCAATTGGCAGAAAATCAAGGATAAATATGCAGTACTGCTCCCTTATGCAAAGACCCGCCTGGATTTGAACTACATAATCGGTGAAATGATATCCGAGGTGGCCTCAGGCCATGCATACGTCACCGTGGGCGATTATCCCAAGCCGGAGCGTATAGAGATGGGCCTGCTGGGGGCCGAGTTCTCCCGCGACAAGAGCGGATATTTCCGTATAGAGAAGATACTGCAGGGGGCACCGTACGAAGAGAAGCTCCGTTCACCTCTAACAGAACCGGGTATGGGCGTCAGCAAGGGTCAGTATATTACCGCTATAGACGGCGTGCCTACAAATACTGTAGCAAACATATACCAGCTGCTGGTTGGCAAGGCCGGCCAGCTCACGGAACTCACCATTTCCGACAAAGCTGCCGCTGGCGGCAAGAAGGTGGTTGTGAAACCTATTCCCGACGAGTATCCCCTCTACCACTATGAGTGGGTCCAGAAGAATATAGAAACCTGCGATAAACTCTCCGGCGGCAAGATAGGCTACATCTACATCCCCGATATGGGCCCAGAGGGGCTTTCAGAATTCGCACGCTACTATTATCCCCAGCTGGACAAGGAGGCTCTTATCATTGACGACCGCTCCAACGGCGGCGGAAACGTCTCCCCTATGATTATCGAACGCCTGCAGAGGGAGGTGTACCGGATGACGATGCGCCGCGGCTCTACCCTGACCGGAACTGTGCCGGATGCGACCCATACCGGCCCCAAGGTATTGCTGATAGACAAGTACTCTGCATCTGACGGTGACCTCTTCCCCTGGAGTTTCAAGGCGAACAACCTCGGTACAGTTGTAGGAACCCGCACATGGGGCGGCATCGTGGGGATCAGCGGCTCCCTGCCCTATGTAGATGGCACCGATGTACGCGTACCGTTTTTCACCAACTACGACGCCAAGACCGGGCAGTGGATAGTAGAGAACCACGGCGTGGATCCCGACATTGTGATTGACAACGATCCCGTCAAGGAGTTTGCAGGCGAGGACCAACAGCTGCTTAAAGCCATCGAGGTGGCTCTTGAACAGCTCAAGGACCGCAAGCCTCTCCCGGGCGTGCCGGCACCCCGTACATTCCCCGACCTGGGTCTGCCCCAGATAGAGTAATAACATGAGCAATAACGAATTTGACGTAATAATCATTGGCGGCGGCATCACCGGAGCCGGCACCAGCGGGACTGCGCCATGCGCGGTCTCAAGACGCTGCTCATTGAGCGCAGCGACATCGCCACCGGCGCCACCGGCCGCA
>JAGABI010000007.1 GCA_017614715.1 Bacteroidales bacterium
AGAAGATGAAGGCGCTCGCATCCAAGGGCGAATTCAAGCACGAACTCGGCGACCTGACAATAGATATCGCCATCGGCGAAGCCAAGCTTCCCGGCGAGAAGGAGGGCGAAGAGAAAACTGTAAAGACAATCTCCGTAACCGATCATGGTATCGGTATGACAGGGGAGGAGGTTGATAAATACATCAACCAGATAGCGTTCAGCTCGGCCGGCGAATTCCTGGAGAAATATAAAGACCAGAACATCATCGGTCACTTTGGCCTCGGATTCTATTCCTCTTTCATGGTTTCACAGAAGGTGGAGATAGATACCCTCTCATATAAGACAAACGCCAAAGCAGTGAAATGGAGCTGCAACTGCGACCCACAATACTCGATGGAGCATAGCGACCGCAAAGAGAGGGGCACAACCGTAACCCTGTTCCTTGACAGCGAAAGCGAAGGCTTTGCCGACCGTTACAAACTTGAGAGCCTGCTCAAGAAATACTGCAAGTTTATGCCGGTAAGCATCCGCTTTGGCAAAGAGCAGGAGTGGAAAGACGGCAAGTATGTAGATGGCAAAAAGGACAACATAATCAACAATTGCGACCCTATCTGGACCAAAAAGCCGTCCGACCTCAAGGATGAAGACTACGACAAGTTCTATAAAGAACTCTATCCGATGCAGGATGACCCGTTGTTCCACATCCATCTGAACGTGGATTATCCGTTCAACCTGACCGGTATCCTTTACTTCCCCAAGATCAAAGACCGCCTGGATCTCTCCCGCAACAAGGTTCAGCTCTACTGCAACCAGATGTTCGTCACCGATTCCGTAGAGAACATAGTTCCGGAATTCATGACCGTGCTCCACGGCGTGATAGACTCTCCCGACATCCCGCTGAACGTCTCCCGCAGCTACCTGCAGAACGATGACAACGTGAAGAAGATCAGCCACTACATCACCCGCAAGGTCGCCGACAAACTGGACGAGATCTCCAAGAACAACGCTGCCGAATTTGAGAAGAAGTGGGACGACCTCAAGATATTCATAGAATACGGTATGCTTACCGACGCAAAATTCTGCGAGAAGGCGATGGAGTTTGCCCTGTTCAAGAATACCGACGGCAAATACTTCAAGATGGAGGATTACCGCAAGGCTATCGAGGCCAACCAGACCAACAAAGACGAGAAGGTGGTTTACCTCTACACCAACGACCCCGTGGCCCAGTACACCCAGATTGAGGCGGCCAAAAACAAAGGGTACGACGTGCTTGTGATGGACTGCCAGCTGGATGCACACTACGTCGGCCTTCTGGAGCAGCGCATACACGACAGCGTGTTCACCAGGGTGGATGCAGACATTATTGACAAACTCATCGTTAAAGAAGACATCAAGGCCGTCAAGCTCTCCGAAGACGAGAAAAAGAAGATGCAGGAGGAGTTTGAGAAGATTCTCCCCAAGGAAAACAAGTATGATGTTACACTTGAGAATCTGGGCGAGGAGGCCGATGCCATCTCCATCAACCAGAACGAGTTTATGCGCCGCTACCGCGACATGGCGGCTGTTGGCGGCGGCATGAACATATACGGCGATATGCCGGCATATTACAATGTCACCGTGAATGCCGACAGTCCGCTTGTAAAGAAGGTTCAGGAGGCAGAAGGCGGTCTGACCGCAGAGAACCAGCTGCTCCGCCAGCTGTGTGACCTTGCACTCCTTTCTGCCGGCCTGCTCAAAGGCAAACCCCTTGCCGACTTCATCCGCCGCAGCGCAGAGTTACTCAAATAATTTATTTTGTTATATTTGCGTGATATAACAAGATATACAGATATGAGCGTAACGATAATACCGGTAGAGACCAGGCGTCAGATGAACCAGTTCATCAATTTCACGCTTGATCTCTATCGTAGTTGTCCCTATTATGTTCCTGAGCTGGCACTAGACACAAAAGCGACCCTGAATCCCAAAAAGAACCCCGCTTTTGAATTCAGCCAGGCGCAACCTATGCTGGCAATCCGCGAAGGCAAGGTTGTCGGCAGGGTGGTGGCCCTGATAAACAACCATGTGAACGAGACCTGGAACCACAAGATTGTCCGTTTCGGCTGGATAGACTTCATAGAGGACTACGAGGTGTGCAAGGCTCTGCTGGATGCAGTGTGCAAATGGGGGAAGGAGCGCGGCATGAACATGCTGGAAGGGCCAATGGGTTTCACAGACTTTGACCGCGAGGGTGCCCTTACATGGGGTTTTGACCGCATCGCGACCATGTCCACAATATACAATTATCCGTATTACATAGATTACTACGAACGGTACGGCCTTGGTTTGGGAGCCGACTGGATAGAGCATCTGATCACCATCCCGGAAGAAATTCCGGAGCGTTACGCAAAGATGTGCGACCTTGTAAGGGAGCGCTACAACCTGCGGGTCGTTTATGCAAAGAATTCGTCAGAACTGAAAAAGGTACATGCAAAGCCCATATTCAAGCTTCTAAACCAATGCTACGCAGAGTTGTATGGCTTCTCACAACTCAACGACAAACAGATTGACAAGTATATAGAAGACTACATTACGTTTGCCGACGTGGAGATTATCCCGCTCATCTATAACGAGCAGGACGAACTGGTCGCCTGCGGTATAATGATACCATCCCTGGCAAAGGCACTTGTACGCTGTCGCGGCAAATTGTTCCCGTTCGGCTGGTGGCAACTTATCAAGAGATTGTACATCAAGAACGACGATACCGTAGAATTCTTGCTGGTAGGTATCCGTCCCGACTATCAGGGCAAAGGGCTCAACTCGCTGCTGGTGTCATCGATACATCCAGTTCTCAAGCGCAAGGGTTATGTCCAGGCAGAGACAAACTGCAACCTTGTGGACAACACCAAGATTATAAACTTCTGGAGCCACATGCCGCATATCGACCATAAGAAACGCCGCGCATTTATAAAGGACATCTAATTTAATGAGCAAGAAGTGGTTATTTGGATTCCTGGGTTGGGCTTTCTTTGGCCCGATAGGGGCGCTTGTGGGCTTCCTCGCAGGAACGGCTCTTGATTCAATCGGTTCATCCGGCCAGAGTGAGATTGGCGACGGGAGCAATCCGTGGGGCAGGGCAACCTCTTCCGGTGGATATTCCACCCGCAACACATCTTCCCAGCAGTATCGCAACGAGCAGCGGAACAGTTTTATGATGAGCCTGCTAGTGCTCGCTACCGCCGTAATAAAGGCAGACGGGAAGCTGAGCAACGCAGAGCTTCAGAACGTAAAGAGTTTTATCAGGACCAATTTTGGCGACCAGGCCGCCAACGAGGCAGAGGGGATAGTCCGCCAGTTGATGGCCAAGGATATAAACATCTATGAGGTCGGTGCTCAGATCCGCACCTATATGAACTATTCGCAGCGTCTGCAGCTTTTCCAGTATCTGGTGCAGCTGGCGCAGTGCGACGGCATGGTGCAGGCAGAACTGGATGTGCTGGACTCTATTGCAAGCGCCATCAGCCTGAGTAATACCGACCGTGACTCCCTGCTTAACATGTACCGCCAGCAGGCCGATTCTGCATACAAGGTGCTTGGCATCGAGCCCGGCGCCACCGACGATGAAGTCCGCAAGGCATACAAGCGCATGGCACTCAAATATCATCCTGACAAAGTCGCAACCCTGGGAGAGGATGTCCAGAAGGCTGCTGAAGAGAAATTCAAGAAAGTTCAGCAGGCCTACGAACAGATCAAGAAGGAACGGGGCATGTAATTTCTAATATATCAGACAATGAAACAGCTGATTACCCATTTTACCGACAACGACCTCTATACTTTCACCTGCCAGTATTATGTGCTGCGCCAGTATCCCCGTGCAGAGGTTGAATACTCTTTCATTGACCGCAACAATACCGTCTATCCAAAAGGGTTCGACGCGCTGCTGCAGGAGCAGGTAGATTACATGGCCAACGTCGTGATTACCGACGAGGAAATTGAGTATATGAAGGTGAAATGCTACTGGCTGCCACTCTGGTTTTTCACATATCTTCGCGGCTACCGCTTCAAACCCCGCGAGGTTAATATCAGTCAGGACGGGGAGGGCCACCTCCACATTACCGTAAGCGGAAAATGGTTCTCTACCATAATGTGGGAGATGCCCCTGCTCAGCTGCATTTCAGAACTGATGCACACCCTTGACGGTGACATCGACCGCTACGATGCTCAACTGGAGCAGAAGCGCGCCCGGGAGAAATCGGAACAGATATTCGGCGCCGGGCTGGTGCTTGGCGACATGGGGACCCGCCGCCGCCTGAGTTTTGACCACCAGGAGATGGTGGTGCGCACTATGGCGGAGGTGTACAGCAGCAAAAAGTGGCCCGGCAAATTCACAGGCACCTCCAACGTCTGGCTGGCGATGAAATACAACCTCCCGTGCCTGGGGACAATGTCACACCAGCTTATCTCCTTTGAAGAGAACGTGAGCGGCGTGTTTGAGTGCAACTTCAACGTAATGAAGAAGTTCAGCGACGTGTTTGACGGCGACAACGGCATCTACCTCTACGACTGCTTTGGCGACAAGGTCTTCTTTGGCAACCTCTCCAAACGGATGGCCATGATGTACAAGGGTCTGCGTGTTGACAGCGGCAACGAGGAGGAGCAGACGGAGATGATAATAGAGAAATACAAGCAGCTCGGCATTGACCCCGCCAGCAAACAGGTGGTTTACAGTAACGGACTCAACATAGACCGCGCTATCGAGATTCACAAATATGTGAACGGCAGGGTGATGGACTCATACGGCGTAGGTACTTTCCTTACATGCGACGTTACCGGCTGCCAGCCTTCTAACATCGTTATAAAACTCACCCGCGGCCGCATCACAGAACTGCGCGAATGGCACGACTGCATCAAGCTCTCCTGCGACAAAGGCAAGACGCTTGGCAATCCTGAAAAGTGCAGGTTTATTCTGAGCCAGATAGGTTAAACGGCTCCCTTATCTTATAGCGGCGAAGGCCTGCTCCATGTCGGCAATAAGGTCGTCGGTGTCCTCCAGGCCCACTGAGAAGCGAATCAGATCGGGCTGCACACCGGCCGCAATCAGCTGTTCATCTGTAAGCTGGCGGTGGGTATGGCTTGCCGGGTGAAGTACGCAACTTGCGGCATCGGCCACATGGGTGACTATATTGATGAGCTTGAGGTTATCCATGAACTTGATGCTGCGCTCGCGGCCGCCCTTGATGCCGAAGCACATAACGCCAGATGAGCGGCCGTCGGTAAACTGCTTCTGCGCCAGCTCGTGATATTTGTCGCCAGGCAGGCCGGGGTACTTGATCCAGGCTACCTCTTTGTTCTCTGAGAGATATTCCGCCATCTTCTGGGCATTAGCACAGTGGCGCTCTACGCGAACCTGTAGCGACTCCAGGCCGACGTTGAGCAGATATGCGTTAAAGGGAGAAGCGATGCTGCCGAGGTCGCGCATAAGCTGCACGGTGGCCTTGGTTATAAAGGCGTTCTTGCCAAAACTCCGGGCGTATGCCAACCCGTGGTATGAAGGGTCGGGCTCAGTCATGCAGGGGAACTTGTCCGCATGGGCGCTCCAGTCAAAGTTGCCGCTGTCCACAATGGCTCCGCCAACAGAGGTCGAGTGGCCGTCCATATATTTGGTGGTGGCGTGGGTCACTATATCGGCACCCCATTCAAAAGGGCGGCAGTTGATGGGGGTGGGGAAGGTGTTGTCCACAATGAGGGGGACGCCGTGGCTGTGGGCTATGCGGGCAAACTTCTCTATGTCGAGGACGTTCACAGCCGGGTTTGTGAGGGTCTCGCCAAACAGCAGTTTGGTATTCGGCCTGAAAGCGGCGCAGATCTCCTCTTCAGATGCGTCTGCATCCACAAACGTGCACTCAATGCCCATCTTCTTGAGAGTGATGGCAAACAGGTTGAAAGTGCCTCCATAGATGGTGCTGGCGCTCACAAAATGGTCGCCGGCATCGCACAGGTTAAGCACCGCAAACAGCGATGCGGCCTGGCCGGAGGAGGTCAGCATGGCAGATGTGCCCCCTTCAAGGGCGGCTATCTTGGCAGCGACAAAATCGTTGGTGGGATTCTGGAGGCGTGTATAGAAGTAACCAGCAGCCTTGAGGTCAAAAAGGTCGGCCATCTGCTCGCTGGTTTCATATTTGAACGTGGTTGTCTGATAAATGGGGACCTGACGCGGCTCGCCCTTTTTCGGATCCCAGCCAGCCTTGATACACAGGGTTGCGGGATTGAGTTTCTTCTCTTTCATCTATTTGTCCGTTATGATATGAATATCGCGCTGAGGGAAAGGTATCTCTATACCCTCGCGGTTGAATGCGTTGTAAATCTTTTCGCGGATGTCAGCCATGAGGGACATCTTCTCTTTGGGTGTGAGCCATACGCGCACCTCAAGGTCTACACTGCTGTCTGCAAAGTTGGAAAGCATAACCACTGGATCCCGATGGGCGAACTTCTTCTCATGCGGTTCAAGAGCCTTTAGGATAACCTCGCGGGCCTTGTCCATGTCGGTGCCGTAGCTTACGCTTACGGGTATCTTGCACAGTTCGTAGCTGTGGCTCTTGGTGATGTTCTTGAAGTTCTTGGCAAACAGCTGGCTGTTCAGGAAGGACATCGTGCTGCCGTCCAGGGTATCTATGGTGGTGCTGCGGATGCCTACGTCCAGAATACGGCCACGGATTCCGTCACACTCTATGTAATCGTTGAGATGGACACGACCCATGAGCAGCGTTAGGCCGCAGAGAAGGTCGTTGATGGTGTCTTTGAGGGCGAAGCCGAGGCCGACGCCCAAACCACCCACGGCTGCGATGAGACCCTTGCTGTCTATGTTGAAGAGCTTGACGACCACCACCGCATACAGGAACCATATGAAGATGCTGCCCAAAGTAATATAGAGAGGAATTGCGCCAGTTGTGTAATTCTCTTTATAAATCTGCTGCAGGGCGGTCTTTATCATATGGATTGCCCAGATAATGGCGAATGCCAGAGCAATCAGGATAAGTATTTTGGAGAGGGTAACCGTTACGGTGCCGGTGATTGCGCTCAAAAGATTGGTGTGGAGTATGTTCTCTGCCCAGCTGCGCATACTGAACATCTGGGACGCCCATCTGAAGCTGATTGCAAATGTCGCAACCGTAAATACAGGGAGGATGAGTTTTTCTACGGTGGGATTGAGCCATATCTCGCGTGCCCCGTGCTCCTTGGCGTGCTTGAGTTCGTCCCGTTTTACAACATAGGTCAGGCATGTTACGGCCTGCAGGCAGGTTAGCTGCACAATCCAGTATATCTCCAGCATCAGCGCCAGGAAGGTGAAGCCGAACCAGGCCAGAAGGCACATCGCGCCGGTAATTATGCAGGTGAGCCACATCATCACAGATGCAAAGCGCTCGCGCCAGCGGCCATGCCGCACCATTTCTGTCAGCTGCCAGATAAAGGATATCAGCAATACCGGCGGAATTGTCAGGTTGATTATGTTGTTGCTGGCCAGCGTCAGGCGCTCGAAGATGAACACGACAGCTGTGAACAGCACCGGAATATAGCAGCGGAACACACCCATCGCTTCGTCGGCTTTGCAGCGCAGCGCCACACTCACCAGGAAGATATCGATGATTATCATCATATAGAGGAACAGGTCCACCGAAGGCAGGATATTGAAGCCAGCCATAAACGTGTGGCAGACTATGTATGCCAGAAGCACGAATAGGGTGCAGGCTACAGCGGCGATGACAAAGCCCTTTTTGTCGATAATTCTGTTCTTGCGGAATCTCTTGGGCAGGAGAACCGTTATGGTCAGGATGGCAAGGAAGATCGATACCGCTGCAATCAAGCCCATGGTGAGCAGCATGATCCAGTTTTCGCGGCGGGTGGTCTTGTTGGTAGAAGCGCCGTCGCCGGCTTTGATATCTTCAATTACCGCCTTGATGCGCTTGCCAAAGTTTCCGAGCGTCTGGAAATACGATTCACCGCCCGACATGAAAACGTTGTGGCGGATGGTCTCAAAGCGGTTGGCGTTGTAATCTGCCATCTCGGCCATGCGGTTGGCGGCGGACTCGTAGAGTTCCTGGTTAGTCACTATCTGCTGCTGAAGCTCTGTGAGACGCTCTTTAATCTCGCCGCAAATCTCCACGCAGGCTTTGCGGGCCTCGTCGCCCTTGGTTGTGAGGGTGCGGGTGTCGATACGGCCCAGAAGGTCCTCCAGGCGGTTGTAGCGCTCTATCTCGGAGTCAAAGTTGCCTTTCCATTTCTCGAAGGGGTGCTGGTTCTTCTGAAAGGCGTCCATCAGGTCTTCCAGGTTCTGGCAGGCCTGGGAAAGCCCGAACAAGCGGTTCTCCTGCTGGGTATAGAGCACGATGGTGTACTCCTGGCATTCGTGCATGCACTTGTTCATCTGCGCCCAATAGTCGGCACGCTGCTTCTCGTATTGTGAGATATTGTATTCGAGGTTGGTCCTGTAGGCCTGCAGATCGTCATGGAGCTCCTTCACGGTAAGGTCCATATTCTTCTCTTTGACGACCGCCTTGGCGGGGAGGGCGAGAGCTATCGCCACCAGAATAACCGAAACAATCCTTTTCATCGGCATAAATGCTTTGCTAAACATGCGAAGATAATAAAAATTGCTAATTTTGAGGGTTAAATCGACTCTTATGAACATTCGCACCATACTGCTGACCTTGTCGGCGCTGACAATAATCCTGACTTCCTGCAAGAGCGCATCCAAGCTGACTCCGTCCAACATAGACGAGGTTGTAAAAGCCATGACGCTGGAAGAAAAGGCCGCCCTCGTGGTAAGTTTCTTCGATTTTATGGGAGAAGACAGCACGGTGGTGATTCGCACCTGCCCCATAGAGCGGCTTGGCATACCTTCTGTGACGCTGGCTGCCGCCGATACGATAATGCCTCTTGGGGAGCGCTTCCCTTCGCCCTTGATGATGGCCTCCAGCTGGGATACGGAATTGATAGAGGAGGCCGCAAAGATGCAGGCACACCAGGCGGTGGATGCAGGAGTGGACGTGCTTCTGGCCCCTTCTATGAGTCTGATGCGCAACATTCTGGCGGGCGATGCAAGCAGCGATTTTTCCGAAGATCCGCTGGTGATTGGCGAAGCCTCGGCAGCCGTAGTGAGAGGTATCAACCAGACAGGGGCTGTATCGGCGCTGAAATATCTGGCTGCAGCCAATCAGGCTTCCTATAGCGATAAATACGACGCCTGCGTCTCTCCCAGAGCCCTCCGGGAGATGTACCTGCGCGGGTTTGAGATTGCCCTGGCAGAGAGCAAACCGGCAGCTGTGATGGCCGCCGGGAACAAGATCAACGGCACATGGGCATCTGCAAACAAGGATCTGCTGCAGCGCCTGTTGCGGGATGAGTGGAAGTACGACGGCGTAGTGATAGGCGGTTTCTCTGCAGACACGGTAGCGGCAGGGAAGATTGCCGCCGGCTGCGACCTGCTGTCGCCTGCATTTTCTGCGCAAAGCGATTCAATAGCAGCCTTCGTGGCAGACGGCCGCCTGAGCGAAGAAGCATTGAACCGTGCCGTCAAAGGCGTCCTGAAGATGATAGTTTCCACTCCCGGTTTCCACAATGGAGAAGGCGGTGCTGAAGATCATAATGAACCCGATTTTGCAGCAGTTGCACGGAATGCAGCCGCCGACGGCATCATCCTTCTGGAAAACCGCTATTCGGCGCTGCCGCTTACCGACTCCCTGACCGGATTCGTGAGTGTGTTCGAAGCTGCCAACGATTCCCTGTACGCCATCAAGCCTGCTCTTGAAGCGGCTCTTACAGAAGCCGGCTGCCGCATTTGCAGCGATGCCGACAGCAGCGACGTGGCCATCGTGGTCATTACCCGACAGAGCGGTCACGGCGACCGGGCTATAGTCGATTTCCTGCTTACACCTGAAGAAGAACAACTGATAAACAGCACTTGCGCCGAATATCACGCAGACGACAAATATGTAATAGTGGTGCTCAATATTGACGCAGTAATCGAGACCTCCAGCTGGAAGGATAAACCGGACGCTATACTGCTGGCCTTTGCGCCGGGTGGAGAAGGGGCACACGCCCTCTCTGACGTCATCACCGGGGCAGTGAATCCGTCGGGTAAACTCACGGTGACATTCCCCGAGCACTATATGTTCTCTCCTTCGTCGCGCAACTTCCCTGCAAGGCCCGATACGGCACTGTTCGAAAGAATACGTGCCGCTGCCGGATCTTCCGATGCCGGAAAAGGATTCGGACCGGCACGTCCCGGAGCGACGAGGCCTGGCGGTATGATGGGAATGCGTGGCGAAAGGCCCCGCCCGGGCCAGGCATCCGACACTTCACAAGCGGACCGTATGCCGCGCCGTACACGTTCGGATTATATGGTGAAGGTCGATTCTACGGTAATAGCTTCGCGCGGCGAACGCAACGTAGATTATACCCTGTACCAGGAGGGCATATTCCTGGGTTATCGGTATTATACATCTTTCGAACGCCCTGTATCTTATCCTTTCGGCCACGGCCTGAGTTACACCTCATTTGAATATGACGAGCCGGAGGTCATACTCCGCCGCAATTCTATGAAAGTATTCGTCAAGATTACCAACACTGGCAGCTATGCCGGCCGTGAGGTGGCGCAGCTCTATGCCGTCACCCCCGAGAGCAGCCTGGACAAACCGCTGCTTATCTTGGCCGGATTTGCCAAGACTCCGAGCCTGGAACCGGGAGAATCCTGCACGGTATCGTTCACGGTGCCTTTCAAGGCGCTCTCCTCATTCAACAGCGCATCTTCTGCCTGGACAATCGATGCCGGCGCCTATATTCTCAAGGTGGGCGCTTCCTGCACCGACATCAGAAGCGAGGTCGCCGCCGTAATCAACGAATCTAATTCCTGGCAGACCCTTGATCTTTTCCAGCAGCAGTACCCCATCAACGAGATTCACCTTCGCAGATCCATCTTCCGCGAAAGGGTGCGCGGCGGCGGACCCGCTTTGATGGATTCCATTCCTGCCGCTGTCGAGCAGCCTTCAGCTGCCACCGACAGCATAAAATAGTAACCGGATTATTTCCGTTTTTTAGTAATAATTGCTACTTTCGCATCGCAAATGCAGACAAGGGAAGTCATGTGAGAATCATGCGCAGTACCCGCTGCTGTAAGTTCCGGCCTATATACAGGTCACAACGTCAGGTATCCTAAGCCACTGGCCACAGGCCGGGAAGGCGCCGGACGTAAGCGAACAAGCCAGAAGACCTCCTGCAATTGTTTTTAAATGTTGTACGGGACACTTACATTTTTAAAAAATTATAAAATGAAAAAATCATTCAGATTTCTTGCATTTGCTGCCGTTGCAGCAATTACTCTTTTCTCTTGCGAAAAGGATCCTGTGGCTGAGACCGCTACCGTAGATTTCGAAGGTGCATATTGGAATGCACTTATCGACAATCCCCAGTATGGTGGCCCCCTGACTTACGGCACATACGACGATGCAACCTGGACCTGGTCTGGTGCAGAAGGTTATACCTGGACCGATGCCAACACTACTCTGGGTTTTGACGGTTTTCCCGATGCATGGGGTTCAAGAAGCTTCTCCAGCGGTGGTGAGGTCGTTTCCAACTACGTTGTGGCTGACTATAAAGACGCCGGCTACCTGCGTCAGCTTGAAGTTCCCGTCGCACCCCGTGGTGGCAGCAACTTCATTGTTCACTACGGCAGTGTAGATCCCACCAGCACAAAGGTAGATGCCGCTCCCGCATATACCAGGATAAGGTTTGCCGATAACAGCGAGCGGATTATCAAAAGCATAGACGTTTGCCTTACCAACTATGTGCTTAACTCTTGCGTATATGGTGACGGCTTTGGATTTGGCCCTATCACCGGCTCCACAGCACTCTCCATCAAAGCTGTCGGTTTTGACGCCAAAGGTGTTGCAACCAAGTCATCTACAGTTGTAATCATAGACGGTAATGACGCTGAGGCCTACAAGGCCGGCACAAAGAAGGTCGCTTGGCGTACCTGGGATCTGAGCGCACTTGGGGCTGTAAACGGTATTGTTTTCTGCGTCCTCGGCACCGAAGATTGCTATGGTGAATACGGCTTCAACGCTCCCGCATACTTTGCATACGACAACATAGTTGTTGAAAAACCTCTTGCAGAATAAGAATAATATCATACTCAAATGCGCAGACTCTGCAACATAGCACTTACGGCGGCAATCATATTCATATGCAACGGTTGCAACTATCACAAGGTAATAGAAGATCCCTCCCTGGGCAAGTATTACCGCGCCGCAACCGCTGCCAGCAGTCCGTTTGCAAGCATAGTCTGCGAATACACGCCGGCACCGGGTCAGTTTATCGGGGATCCGGCGATTTTTCCGACAGTTATAGCAACACAAGATGCCGCATGCGCCTGGGCCAAAGAGAGACTTGACGCCAACAAGTTTGTCAGCCTGGGCGCTTTTGGCGGCTTCATTGTGGTCGGATTCGACCATAGCATAGTAAACCTTGGCGGTTACGATTTTGCAATTTACGGTAATGCCTTCCATGGGAACAGCGAACCCGGCATAGTCTGGGTTGCTCAAGATGCCAACGGCAACGGAATAGCCGATGATACATGGTACGAGCTCCGCGGAAGCGACACGTTTTCTGAATTCACAATCCACAATTATAGTGTGACTTACTATAAACCGACGCTGCCCGGACAAGACGTTAAATGGATAGACAGCGAGGGGGAGGAGGGTACCATAGACTACTTGCCTGCATATCACCAGCAGGTGAGCTACTATCCGGAGTGGATTACATCGGACCAATATACCCTCACCGGTACCCGCCTGAAGGCGTTCAATTACGACAGTTCCGGAAACGGCTCAATGTGGATCAACCCTGATTACGATTGGGGATATGCCGACAATGCAAACGGCAACCTTTTCAAAATCAGCGATGCGATTGATGCGGAAGGGAATGCTGTCGATCTCAATTTCATCGATTTTATCAAGGTCCAGACGGCCCTCAATGCCAAGAGTGGCTGGGTGGGCGAACTCTCTACCGAGGTACTGGGATTCGAAGACCGTTCCATGACCGTCACAGTCAGATAACCCTTGAAACTGATACGGTATATTCTACTGCTGCTCCCGCTGGCCACAGCCTGCATGAGCTATGGCCCGGGGGAAGAGGAGAGTTTCAGCATAGATCTCTCCAAAAGGGGGTTGTTTGTTATGTGCGAGGGAAATTATATGTACGGCAATGCATCCCTTTCATATTACGACCCTGATGAAAAGCAGGTTCAGAATGAAATATTTGCACGCAGCAATGCCTTCCCGATAGGGGATGTAGTGCAATCCATGGTGATGCACGACGGCCTGGGATGGGTGGTCGTGAACAATTCCGGGGTAATATTTGCCATAGATCCCGCCACATTCCGCGAAGTGCGGCGCATCACCGGTTTCACCAGTCCGCGATACATTCATTTTCTGGGAGAGCGCAAGGCTTATGTAACCCAGATATGGGATCCTCGCATCTATGTGGTGGATTCACAAACCTGCACAATCACAGATTACATTGATACCGGTATGGACTTCGAGACAGGTTCCACGGAGATGATGGTCCAGATCGGAAAATATGTCTATGTCAACTGCTGGTCATACCAGAACCGCATCCTGATGATAGACACGGAGACAGATACTATAACAAAAGAACTGGTTGTCGGCATCCAGCCCTCTTCACTGGTGAAGGACTGTAACGATAAACTCTGGACAATTACTGACGGCGGCTACGAAGGGAGCCCTTATGGACATGAGAGGGCGACCCTGTCGCGGCTGGATGCCGACGACTTTGTTATAGAACAGACTTTTCTTTTTGAGGCCGGCGACACCCCACGTGCACTTGCAACCAACGGCGACGGCACCGTCATATACTGGATTAACGGCGGCATTTACGCAATGAAGGCCTCGGACGAGGCTTTACCTGTCCAGCCGCTGATAAGCGCCAAAAACGAGCTTTTTTATTCGCTTACGGTGGATCCTGTAAACGGTGACATATACGCAAGCGATGCTATAGACTATACTCAGAATGGTATCGTTAAACGGTACTCGCCGGAAGGCATCATGCTGGACACTTTTTCCGTAGGAATCAATCCCGGTAATTTTTGCTGGAGGGAGTCGATGTGAGAACCATAATAAAAATCGTTTCTGTGTCCGCAACTCTGCTGGGGTTTTCAGCGGGAGTGCTCGCGCAGAACGAATGGTGGAACAACGACCCCTCTTACGTAACGCCGATAGAAGAATCTGCCGTAGTTGCAGAACGGCCGCTTGGAGAAATAGGTCAGCAGAAGACCTCTCTCGATTCTGCTGCGCTCTGCCTGACGGTATCCCAGTCAATGGCCGATGTGCTCACTTATAACAGCTCCATCTTTGTAAAGCAATACGGACGCGGCAGCCTTGCCACGGTATCCTTCCGCGGCACCGCAGCTTCACACACACAGGTCACCTGGAACGGAATGAAAATCAATTCGCCGATGCTGGGCATGACGGACTTCAGCCTGATACCCTCATATTTCACGGACCGGGCCACCTTGCTCCATGGCAGCTCCTCGCTGGCCGTTACGGGTGGCGGGCTGGGAGGAGCCATCATGCTGGAGACAGCTCCGTCGCAGAAGCCGGGGTGGGATATAGACGCCGTCATAGGTGCCGGTTCGTACAGCACGTGGGACGGCTTCCTGAGAGTAAACTATGGTGGCCATAAACTGAAAAGCTCAACAAGGGTGGCGGCAACCATAAGCAAAAACGATTTCACATACCGCAATTATAAAAAGAAAGAATATACCTACGACAAGGCCGGTATCCCCAACGGCAGTTACTATCCAATTGACACCAACCGTTGCGGGAGCATCCGTGACCTCCATTTGATGCAGGATTTTTATTACACCGCCGATGGCGGAAACAAGCTGAGCCTTAATGTATGGCTGATGAGTTCACTGCGCGGAGTCCCTTTGCTGAGTGTAGATTACAGGAGCGGAGTGGGGTATATCAACCAGCAGAACGAGAACACATTACGCGCTGTTACCGGATGGGAAAAATCAGGTAATGATTATATTGTATCGGCAAAGGCCGGATGGCTGCATACCAGGCAGGGATACGACTTTGCCAGGGACAAAGGTAACGGAGAGATGGCCACTATGATTGCCAGCCGCAGCATTATCAATACTTTCCACGCCTTCACCCAGGGGAAGTGGTTCGCCGCAGAACGACTGATGCTCACAGCACAGGTGGCGGCATATCAGCATTTTGTGAAGAGCACCGACAGGAACGCCCTCTCTATGGTAAGCAGCACTGCCATCACTCCGGAAAAGATAGCGATTGGCTACGACGAAGCCCGTTTTGAGAGCAGTGCATACTTGTCTGTCAAGTGGAACGCGACAAAAAATCTTGGTTTCTCTGCAGCCCTTCGCGAGGAATTATATGGAGACAAACTTTCACCAATAATTCCGGTAATTAATGCCGATTATCTTATTAACAAATATTTAACAGCAAAGATTTCTGCAAGTCGCAACTATCGTTACCCGACTCTGAACGACCTCTATTTTCTCCCCGGCGGCAACCCTGACCTGCTCCCCGAGAGCGGATACAGTTACGATGCCGGTATCGCTTTCTCCAGGTCAAAAGAGGGCAGATGGAAGTTCAATGCCTCCGCCACGTGGTTCGACTCATATATTGACAACTGGATTGTATGGATCCCGACGTTCAAGGGTTACTGGACCCCCCGTAACGTCAAGAAAGTACACGCATACGGGGTGGAGACAAGGGCAGATGGAAAGTTGAATCTCGGGAGTGACTGGCAGGTGAGCGGCAGCGGCTGTTTTGCCTGGACCCCCTCCATAAACCATGGCGACCCTGCCGACTGGGCCGACGAAGCTATCGGAAAGCAACTGGTATATATCCCGCAATTCTCTGCATCATCAGTAATTGCACTTGCTTACCGGAATTGGCGCTTAAGCTATAAATGGTGCTGGTACAGCGAACGGTATACAACCAGCGACAACGATATAACGACCCGCATCGGCAGAGTATTGCCTTACATCATGAACGACATTGTCCTCGAAAGGCGTTTTGCAGTCAAGTGGAGCAGTATTTCCCTGAAACTTGCCGTAAACAACCTGTTCGACGAGGAGTACGAATCGGTATTGAACCATCCGATGCCTGGTCGCAATTTTGAATTTTTTATAGAAGTGACGCCATCATTTAAATAGTGATTCAATGAATTATAATAAACAATATTTCCTCAGCATAGCAGTACTAATCGCTTTGGCAACACCTATACTCATCGGCTGCAGGGGAAGCCACACCCGGCAAGGTGCGGAGGCCGGCACTGTAGATTCGCTGCTATATGCAGAAGGGCTGGAAATAGCTTATTTCAGCAATTTCACCCGGGTATCATTACGTGACCCCTGGGATACCGTAAAAACCCGTAAAACGTACATATTAGCCCCCAAAACCGACATCAAAGACAATCATTCCCTCCGGGACAGTCTTTCAAAGCTTGGAATACTGATAGGCACCCCTGTGGAGAGAGCCGTAATCTACACCTCAGTACATGTGGCGATGGCCGCTCAACTGGGCGTACTTGATCAGGTCTGCGGCGTATGCGAACCTCAATACATTACTTCAAATGAAGTGTTAGACCGTATTAATAATCACCTCATTGCGGATTTGGGCCAATCCACATCTCCAAATGTAGAAAAGATAATTGACCTTGGTTGCGACGTGATAATTGCATCACCGTTTGAAAACAGCGGATACGGTGCTGCCGAAAAGCTTGGAATCCCTATTGTGGAGGCCGCCGATTATATGGAACACCATCCGCTCGGGCGCACAGAATGGGTGAAATTCTATGGACTGCTCTTTGGGTGCAAAGATATCGCCCAGGCACAGTTTGCCTCGACAATGGCTCGATATGATTCACTGAAAAATATTTGTTCTACAGTTAGTTATCGTCCCTCAGTTGTACTTGAACGTAAATGGGGACAGACGTGGGGGGTACCGGCTGCCAGGAGTTATATAGGCACTCTGCACCGTGACGCAGGTGCCGATTATGTTTTCAGCGATATCACCTCCTCCAGCAGTGTCCACATGTCATTCGAGCAGGTTTTCGAAAGGGGATGCGATGCAGACTACTGGCTGTTCAAGTATAGCGGCGGCAAACCAATGACACTCGGTGACCTGAAACGCGAATATCTCCCTTATTCACACTTCAAGGCATATAAAACTCAGTGTATCTATGCATGTAACACACTTGTAAGCAGTTATTACGACGATATTACGCTCCATCCGGACCGTATTTTGGAAGATTTGATGCATATCTACCATCCTGAACTGAGTCCAGATTATCAGATGTGCTACTATTTCAGATTGTTGGAGTAGATTAATTAAAGTAGTGCAGCCGCTTCCGGCTCATAATCACATAGATTATAACAGGCGCCCCCACAATAGAGGTAATAGCATTCAGGGGCAGCGAACCACCAGCAGAACTTATATTTGCCAACAGATTACATAATAGGGCAATAACGCTGCCGACCAGAATCGTTACTGGAAGCAGATGACGATGGTCGCTTCTGTTCAGTAACAAGCGGGCTATATGCGGCACGGCCAATCCGATAAAGGAGATTGGTCCGCAGAATGCAGTAACTGTAGCCGTAAGGAGACTGGTCACAAGCAGTATTGCCAATCGGGACTGCTTAACATTTATCCCGAGGTTAGCGGCGTATGAATCTCCTAATAACAGAGCATTAAGAGGCTTTACCAAAAGCAATGCTCCAATAAGGCCAAAGGCGCAGAATGATACAAACCACGGCAGTTTGTCCATAGAGACGCTGCCAAAATCGCCCATTCCCCACATTACATACTGGTGCACTTTGTCTGCGGAGGCATTGAAATTGAGAATCGATATCAAAGACGATGCGACATAGCCCACCATGATACCAATTATCAGAAGCATTACGTTGTTCCGAACCTTACGGGAGAACCATATTATTATGGCAAGTACGACGGCGGCTCCAAAAAATGCTGCGAATATGATAGTTATGTAATTGGTGGTGGAGATATACAGCATAGCCAGGGCAACGCCCAGGTTTGCACCGTCGCTGATACCGAGTATGGAGGGGCCGGCAAGGGGGTTGGAAAACAGGGTCTGGAGCTGAAGCCCGCTCACCGCAAGGGCCGCACCGCCCAGTAGGGCCGTGACTGCTTGGGGAAGACGGGAGCCGAGCACTATCTGATTCCAGCTCTGCTGAGTTGACAACTTGCCAAACAGTATATGCAGTGCATCAGTCAGTGGAATCTTCACAGGGCCTGCCACTATGTTGGCCAAGAACAAAAACACAAGAGTTACACCCGTTGCAATATAGGGTATTATATATTTCCTGCTGCCGGTCTTGCTTCTCTTCATTTTTGTAAATCCTGCCCTATGGATTGTTTACACTGTTAGATTGTGTGCCCATGTCACGCATCCAGTGTAAGTATGCAACAAGGCCTATAACTATTACTATAACAGCGTGAATCTCATGATTGAGTGTCGCATACAATATGCCGGTATCCCAGTTGTAGCCATACACGCCAACTGCAGATGCAACAAGATAATGGTACGCCCCGACACTCCCCGGTACCGGTACTATGGAAGCAACGTTTCCCACCATGGAGAAGAACAGGGCATCAATCATATCAAGCCCGTCCAAAGCAGGCATAGCCTTGATAACGCAGAAGCACATCAACACATACAATGTCCATATCAACACGGTAGTAAGTGCGATGAGCAGTTTGTTCCTGCTCTTGCGGAACACAGTGAGTCCGGCCCATATCCTGGAGAGTGATTCAGCTATCTTGCGACAAATGACATATCTGTCGCGAAACCGGAAAATCGCATAAATGGCAACCGCCAGTATAATAATAGAAGATATAAGAACTACCCAGAAAATCCGGTTGGCAGAAAGCGGGTTAATTATGTTGTCCATGAAATAGCTGCCAAAGCGGTCCCATCCCGTAAACAAGGAGATAATTGCCATGACAATCAGGGCAAAGAGGTCCCAGAGGCGTTCGCAAAACATCGTTCCGATGGATTTATCGTATTCAAGCTTCTTTGATGTTACATACCCGCAACGGAGAAACTCCCCGCTACTAGGTAACGCCACACTGGCAAGATTGCCAACGTTGATTGCATCCCACACCCGGATCGTCTTTATTTCGGGATCAAAGGGAATCAGCATCTCCTTCCACCTGACAGTACGCAGCAGTAGGGCGGTGGCTGAAATGATGCAGAAGACGACCACCCAGAACCACCTCGTCTGTGCCAGGCCATCTACAAACGCACGCCATTCCACTTTACGGAAGGCAAAGTAGACCAGCACGGCAGCCAGCGCAAACAGCAAAACGTACTTGAGGATCTTTTTCATACTTCGCAAAAGTACTAATTATTTACAAAAAGAGAGCGCCTCTCCTTGGAGGGGCGCTGACTATATTGTGTTGACATCTTATCTGCTGCGACGGCCGGTGCTGCTTCCTGCTGTGTTGGAACTGCGACGGGCTGCGCTGCTTGTTGCATTGCTGGAGCTGCGACGCTCGGGAGCCACTGTGTGGGTGCTGCGGGTAGTATTGCCGTTGGTGGCTTTTGCAGTGCCATGGCTGCCGGTATTCCTGTTAGCAGGTTTAGTGGTTGCATTCACATTGCCGGAATTGTGGTTGCCGCTTGGCTTGTCGCCAACTTTGGGGGTTTTATTTACATTCCCGGGGTTGTGGTTGCCGGTGTTCTTGTTGCCAGGCTTGTTGGCTCCATTCACGTTGCCGGTATTGTGGTTGCCAGACGGTTTAGCAGGATTGTTGCCATGGTTGTGGTTGTCGGCTACATTGCCGTGGTGTCCATTGTTATGGTTGCCTTTCGGCTTGTCACCGATTTTGTGGGCGCCATCCCTGTGGCGTTTGTCGGCAAAGTGCATGTTGTTATGGGGCTTCTCGTGATACCGCCTTGTGCCCACTCTGTAGGATGCATAAACCCTGGGAGGATTGGGACGGAAGAAACGGTCGCGTGCATAACGGTCATAGATTGTGAAATACAGCGCACTTTTGCGGATGACAACCGGTCTGTAGAAATACTCGGACTCGAGGAAAAGTTTATACTGCCAGCTGGTAAGTACATAGCCGAGTTCATTTGCACGGCGGTTCCAGTTGATTCCGAGGATGTCGGTAGTACCAATCAGGCCGTTGAAGTAGTCGAGATTGATTTCATAGACAGCGTCGTACTGGTAATCGGTAAGGTCCAGTTCATAGGCCATCTTATCGGTGAGGAAAAGCGCTTCGCTGCGTGCCCTTTCGTAGCTCATAGCGTTAGCGTTCACCACTGCTGCGATAACGATCGCGGTAACGAGTAACATCTTTTTCATGGCTATAAGTTTTAAAGGTTAGTATTCACCTTTACTTATACCAAGATGCGTGCCAAACCGTTTCGGTGTGTTTCGATTTACCGGCGGGTGAAGGTAACCGTCTCTGGTAATTCGCCCTTGGCCTGCTCCTTTTTAGAGGGTATATCTCTCAGTGTAAGAGACGATTCCGTAACCGAGACAATGGTGTAGGATTCTTTTTTCTTAAGCTCTGAGGTAAGCTCCTTTTTAAGCGGAGATACAATCATATTCTTAATCATACTCCCGCCAGGGACACCGTCAACTTTGGCGTCTATATCTACAGATGGCTTCTTTTTGGGTTCGGGAGTCAAGGTAATGACGTCGCCGGAGCGGGAGAGGGCTCCGCTCATAGAGGCGGTCACCTCCACATATATATTGGCTTTGGTGTCATCCTCCCGGGAAGAGACATCCATAGTGACGATCGCCTTCAAGGTGGCAGTGTATCGGTCCCGGTCAAACACATATTGCACCGAGGCCTTCATATCGGTCTGCCCGTCGACCGTCCCTTCGCTTACGGTCTGCTTTTCACTTTTGTCAAGAAACCATGTACCGTCAATGTTGCTTTGCGCATAGGATGCAAAGCAGACCAGCATAACAGCCAGCAAGAAAATAAAACGCTTCATATCACCTCTACAAATTTATGCCGGCACCTTGCACGGCGGTTGTTTCCTGCTAAGTTATGCCATCCGGATTAAATACGCAAAAGAAAGTCTGCGGATAATTTTTCAGCAGAATCTAAATCAATCACAGCCAGGGTGTAATCATAAAAAAGCTTTTATGATAAACCATATTACTGGAATCAGCAGTGACGGGAGCATATTCAAGGTCTTCTTGTCTGTGATTTTAAGCAGGGAAAGACCAGAAGATACAATCAAAAGCCCTCCGACAATGAGCAGTTCGCTCATAAGCGCATCGCTGATTGCAGTGCTGGAGATCTTGGCGATGAGCCAGAAAAGACCCTGCCAGCAGAACAACACCGGCGCAGCGAGAATCATACCGATACCGTATGTGGATGCAAAGATGAAGGATGATACCAGATCCAGTGTGGCGTTTGTAAAGAGCAGGGTATGGTCACCCTTAAGGGCGCTCACAATAGGGCCGAGCATGGAGAGCGGGCCTATGCAGTACAGCAGGCAAGCCGTCGCCAGGCCGTCGGCCAGGCGGGAAGAGGGGCGGATGCGCGAGGTGCTCTCGGCAACTCCGTCGGAAGAAGCCTGGACATCTTTTCCCTTGCGATGCTGGATTTTGTCTACAAGACGGTGGAAGCGGCCATCTATATCTAGCCAGGTCCCTATCACGGAACCCAGGGCGATTGCAACCACAAACAGGACCGGAAATTCGCTCTTGGGAAGATTGGAAATAGTTGCGTTCAGTCCTATTGCAAGACACGCCAGACCGAGGGAGCTATATACCGCTTCTTTATATTTTTCCTTTACCCCGCGATGAAGCAGGGACCCAAGTATGGCTCCGACAATGATAGTGCCGGTATTGACCAGGGTACCAATCATATCTATACTATAAAATGGGTGAGCCCTGTCCGGGCCCACCCAAAAAAGGTTTCAAAACTATTAAAGGCTGTCGCCAAAATCTGCGCGGAACTTCTCCACGAGCTTCTGCTGCCAGTCGCCGATAGGCTCCAGACGACCAAAGAAGAAGCGGAGCACAGCGGGCTCTTCTACAAAGTGGAGACCGCCAATAAGCTTGCGGTTGTCCCATACCCACTTAACGCGGTCCGCAACATATTCTATCTGGGAGAGGGTGAATACACGGCGGGGAACAGCCAAGCGGAGCAACTCGAGGGCTGCATAGCGCTCGCTTCCGTCACGCTCACGCTGCTCACTGATGGTACCGCGTTCCATACCGCGGATACCGCCTGCAATGTACATTGCAGCGCCAAGGGCACCTGCAGGATACTGACCGTGAGGCATATCGGGAAAGAATTCGCTTGCATTCAAGTGAACACCCAAACCGCCGGCAGGCCTTACCACGGGCACTCCATATTCGTGCAACTCTTTAACCATATGTTCGATGAACATAGGTCCCTGGCTGATATACTCTTCGTCCAGAGTCTCGTAGAGACCGACTGCAATTGCCTCCATTGAACGTACCTCCATACCGCCATAGGTGAGGAAGCCTTCGTACAAAGGGACATACTCCTTCATGCGGAGCATGAGTTTCTCGTTGTTGGAGCAGATGCAACCGCCGCGTGCAAAGCCGAGCTTGCGTGCAGAGAAATAGACAATATCCATATCGGCGCAGAGCTCAAACATAATCTCCTTGATAGATTTATCCTTGTAACCCTCTTCGCGGGTCTTGATAAAGTGGAGGTTATCCTGCAGCAGGGAGGCGTCCATGACACTTATGATGCCCTCTTCGCGGCATATCTTGGCAACCTCATGCATGTTGTGTGCAGATATCGGCTGACCTCCAATCAGGTTGGTACCTGTCTCGATGCGGAGCCACTGTATTTGATCGCGATGGTCCTTGATAAATCTCTTGAGACGGGGGATATCAAAGTCGCCCTTGAAGGGGTCCAGATTGTTTGCATCCAAACCTTTGGCTGCCACCAACTCTACCACATCGGCACCGCAGCGGGTGATGTGAGCTTTTGTGGTGGTGAAGTGGAAGTTCATCGGCACCAGGTCGCCGGGGCGGCAGAATGCCTCTGCAAGGATGTTCTCGCACGCACGGCCCTGATGGGCAGGGAGCATGTCATTGAGGCCCATGGTCTCCTTTATGGCCTTTTTGAGGCGGTAGTAGGTCTCGCTGCCGGCATAGGCATCGTCGGCCTGGAACATGGCTGCCTGCTGGTTGTCACTCATCGCATTCACACCGGAGTCGGTGAGCATGTCGATATAAATATCCTTGTTATGAAGCAGGAAGGTATTGTTACCCGCTTCCTCCATCTTTTTCTGGCGTTCTTCAACTGGGAGAAGGAAAAGCTTCTGGACAATGCGCACTTTGTGCATCTCAAGGGGCACCTGGTGCTCCTCACGGTAGAATTTGACGTTTGACATTTTTTATAAGATTATTAATAATTGCGATTGATGCGCTAAAGTAGTTAAAAATTATTTAAAAGCGCTTTCAATTTTTCAATACTTTCTGCAGGCGTTGCCCAGCTGGTCACAAAGCGGACGGTAGAGCGATCCTTGCCGCGAGGGCCCCAATACTCAAATGTAACGTCCTTAGCCAGCCTATCTATCAAGTCATTAGGCAACTCGAAAAACTGTTGGTTGGTAGGGGAGTCTATGGCAGGTTTATATCCGCATGATTCAAAGGCTTCCCTTAACTCCATCGCCCGTGCAACACCATTGCGGCCACATTCCAAATAGAGACCGTCGGTGAACATGGTTTCAAACTGCAAGCCCAGCAACCTCCCTTTGGCCAGCAGGGCGCCGCTGCGCTTGATATAACTGAAAAAGTTAGGGACAAGGCTCTTGTTCTTGAGCACGACAGCCTCGCCAAACATGGTTCCGACCTTGGTGCCGCCTATATAGAACGCATCACAGCAGCGGAACAAATCTTTGATCGTCACATCGTTGCCTTTGGCCGCCAGGCCGTATCCTAAGCGGGCTCCATCTACAAACAGTTTCAGGGAATAGCGCTTGCAGACGTTGGAGATTGCTTCCAGTTCTGCCTTTGAATATATGGTGCCGTATTCAGTAGGGAAGGCGATGTATACCATAGCGGGTATGGACATGTGTTCCCACGTATCGTCTTTGAAAAAGTTCTCCAGGTACTGCTCAATCTGCGCCGCCGAGATCTTACCCTCCGTTGCAGGGAGTGTTATAACCTTGTGACCCGTCGCCTCAATCGCCCCGGCCTCATGCACATTTATATGGGCAGTATCAGCGGCAATGACGGCGTCGGAGCCGCGCAGCATGGCGCCTATCACCGTGGCGTTGCTCTGGGTCCCGCCGATAAGGAAGTGCACATCGGCAAAATGGCTTCCAACGGCATCCTGTATCAGCGCCACTGCTCGGCGGGTATAGGGATCCATTCCGTACCCGACGGTCTGCTCTAGATTGGTCTGCATCATGCGCTCCATAATCACGGGATGAGCGCCTTCCATGTAGTCTGAGTCAAATTGAAGCATGTGTTGAACAATTAAAAATCCAAGTCACTAATTTAATATTTTTTTAATTTTGTGGAAATTATACCGCTATGAAAAGAATCATCATTTTGTTTATGGCTTTAGCCGTAGTTGCCGCTTGCGGCCCCAAAGAACACAAGATTGCCATCGCAGCCCACCAGGGCTACTGGGATTGCGACGAGGCACAGCATATCGGGAACTCCGTGGCCTCCCTTGCAAAGGCTCAGGAGGAGGGCTTCTGGGGCAGCGAGTTTGACGTCCACCTCACTGCTGACGACCAGTTGCTGGTATTCCATAACGAGGACATTTTTGGGATACATATACATCAGACCCCCCTGGACAGCCTCACCGCTATAACTTATCCTAACGGCGGACACCCGGCATCGCTGGATGATTACCTTACACAGGCCGAGACTTGTTCCACCACCAAGCTTGTGTTTGAGCTCAAGCCTCACGAAGATCCCCAGCGGGAGCTCATCTTTGTTGACAAGGCCATCGAGGCGCTCAAAGCGCACAATCTTTATTCGCCCAAGCGGGTTATGTTCATATCGTTCAGCCTGAACATGTGCAAGCGCATCGCAGAGCTGTGTCCCGAGTTTGACAACCAGTATCTCGGATTTGATATTGACCCGGATGAATTGTTTGAGATGGGGATCAATGGCGTAGATTACCACTTCAGCGCGTTTTACCAGCACCCCGAGTGGATAGAGCACGCCCGCAACCATGGCATGAGCCTGAACATCTGGACTGTGGACAATCCTGAAGATATCCAGAAGGTGATTGACATGAATCCCGACTGCATTACCACCAACGTTCCGTTGCTGGTGCGCGAAATGCTGGGTGAACGTGAATTGAAACAGAAATAAGTATATACCATGAAAAAGACTCTATTTCTTTCTTTGATGGTTGCGGCCGCACTGTTTACCGGCTGCAAAGCTAAAGAGCATAAGATTGCCATCGCAGCCCACCGCGGTTTCTGGAACTGCGAAGAGGCCGGCTATATGGAGAATTCCATAGCTTCGCTGGCCCAGGCCCAGGCTAACGGTTTCTGGGGCAGTGAGTGTGACGTACACATCACCGGCGACGACAAGTTGCTTGTAAACCACAATGACGACCTTGGCGGTTTCAATATCCACGACACTCCGATTGACACTTTCCTGGTCATGGTGCATAAGAACGGAGAGCACCCGGCCACTGCAGAACAATATATCGAGCAGGCTTCCAAAGGCAAGACCATGCTGGTGTATGAAATCAAGCCCAATCCCTCCAAAGAGAAGGAGGATTTACTGGTGGACAAGACCATAGAGGCGCTCAAACAATACGATATGTTTGACCCCTCAAAGGTGATGTTCATCTCGTTCAGCATGAATATCTGCAAGCGGATCGCAGAGAAATGCCCCGGCTTCACCAATCAGTTCCTCCAGGGCGTCGGCGGCGATGATCTCGGACCCGACGAGGTGCTTGCCGAAGGCGTCAACGGTATCGACTACGATTTTGACCTGTTTTACGAGCATCCCGAATGGGTTACACGTGCCCATGAACTGGGAATGAGCGTAAACGCATGGACCGTGAACGCGGCAGAAGACATCCAGAAGATGATTGACCTGGGCGTTGACTGCATCACCACCAACGACCCGCTGCTTGCCCGCGAACTTCTTGGCGACAAGGAGCTGAAATAGTTTGTCAGAAGATATGCTGGGCCAGAAAGCTCAGCAGGGCCAGAGACAGACCCACTAAAGATTCATAGGGAATCAGTTTCATCCGTTCCGCCACGCTCATACCGACACAGCCGCCGGTAGCGTTGAAGAACGATCCGTGAGGGAGATGGTCCAGCACGGTTGCGCCGGCGTTTACCATGGCTGCGGCAGCGACAGGCTGTACTCCCGTCCCCAGGATAGCATCTGAGAACGATGCAGAGGCGATGGTGGCACCTGCAGTGGTGGAGGCCGTGGCTGCGCACATCAATATACCGGCAATGGGGGCCAGCAGTTCTCCGCCGCCGCTCCATCCGCCTAATGTATCAACTATCACCGAGGTGATTGAGGAGGCTTTTATTATCCCGGCAATTGCGCCGGTTCCAACCAAAAGTACTGCAACAGATGACATCTTTTCCAGACCGCACTGAAGGCTTTTAAGGGTGAGATTCCACCTGCGGGTGGTAAGCAACCCGAACAGGCCGCCGGCTGGCAGGGCAACCATGGGATCTATGGTAATGCCGAAAAGTGGCCTGAGCGCGAGAAGAAGAACTGTAAGCAGAGGCCCTGCAATGCTACCCCAGAACGAGGGGAGGGGATTGTCACCGGCATCCGACTCTGCCATATCAGATACCATGGCCTTTCCCTTAGGCATAAGTGGAATCACCAGCCATACAGTCACAGCCAACCCTATAATGGCCGGCAACAGGTTTGCCAGCATTACACTCTGCAAGGGGACTCCGAAGTTTTCCGCAGCGATAATCGTATTGGGGTTGGGGGAGATTATGTTACCGCACTTCCCGCCACCAATCATAGCTATCATCAGATTTGGCAGCGGGGCGCCCACGCGGCAGCCAATCATAATGGCAATCGGGGCAATCGTGATAACCGCCACATCAATAAAGACACCGGTTGCACAGAGCAGCATAGACGCCAGCGCCAGTGCCAGATACACCTGTCGCGCTCCGAGCCGCTTAACAATGGTTGCCGCTATAGATTCTGCGGCACCGGTGACCACCAACATCCCGGAGAGGACCCCGGCGGCAAGGATACGCACAATGGCAGGAACGATATCCTTTACTCCGGAAATCATTTCGCTTACAGTGCGGACCATGCCCCATCCTGCAAGCAGGCCGCCGGCAAGCGCCCCCAGAAACAGGGCGAATACCGGCGGTATCTTGCGGATGATCAAGACAATGGCCAGCGCCAGTCCAATTATGGCTGCGATTGCGCTGTTCACTGCTTATTTTTTCAAAAAGCTCCCGAGAATACTGGTTGCTGCACCCAGCAGGCTGCTGCCCTTGCCACCCTTGAGGGTGATCAGAATGTCGTTCAAGTCCACATCGCCGTCACCATCCTGGTCTTTGATGATGTTGGAGAGGCCACCAAAAATCTGCGGAATCAAGCCGGAAAGGCTGCTGTTAAGCACGGAACCCAGGTTGAGCTTGCTGAGGATGTTGTTGGTAAACAATTTGCCGGCAAGCGCAGTAATAGGGCTTGAAGCCGCACTTGACTGACCCGTAAGCAAGCTCTTAATCTGGTCCAGACCGCCAGCTTTTGTAGCGGTTTGGGTGAGACTCCCAAGGATGGACTCTGAAAGACCGTTTAACACTGTGTTTTGTACGTTTGCAGGGATTTGAACATTGCCTGCTGCAGCCTTTACCTGCTGCAAAATGAGATCACTGATGTTTGCCATAATGTAATTATTTAGTAGGTTGATTCTTGATTGGTTCCATATGAATATTGACAATTGAGTCTTTGCCGAACCGCTCCCTGATGCGTGTCTCTATCTCAGTTGCGCGGTGATGGGCATCTTCCAGCGGTATGTTGCCGTCCATCCTCACGTGGATATCTACCGCAACCCGGTTGTTAATTTTACGAGTGCGTAAATTGTGGGGCTCACTGACATCTGGGAAAGATGAAATAACATTCAATATTTCATTCTCTGCTTCGTCACTCAAGGAGTGCTCGGTAAGTTCGTCCACACTCTCCTTGAGCAGGTCCCAGGCCACTTTGAACAACATTGCCCCCACCACGATGGATGCCAGGGGGTCGAGAACGGTCCAGCGGTCACCAAAGGCAATCGCACCTCCAATACCTATGGCCGCCCCGATAGAAGAGAGGGCGTCGCTGCGGTGATGCCAGGCATTAGCAATAACGGCTGCCGAGTCCAGATTCCTTCCTTGCGAAATAGTGTACCTGTAAATCAGTTCTTTGACAACAATGGAAATAAGCGCCGCCCAGAGCGCCAGCTTGCCCGGGGCGGCAATGTCCTCCCCGGAGAGCCAGTGGGAAAACTTTACTGCACCGGAGACTATAATGCCTATTGCCACCGCTGCCAGGCCAAGGCCAATCAGCAGGGTTGCCAGCGTCTCGTACTTGCCGTGGCCATAATCGTGTGAAGCGTCCTGCGGCTTGGAACTGATTTTGACAAAGACCAGAACGATTATGTCGGTGATAAAGTCAGACAAAGAGTGGAAAGCATCTGCAATCATAGCGGCGCTATGGCCCACAAACCCGGCGACAAACTTGAACACCATCAACAAGAAGTTCGCAGCGCTCCCCGCCAGGGTCACGCGGAATATCTTCTTTTCACGGGTGCCGTTCTCCATATTACCTTTGCCTATTATTATGCTAAAGTAACAATTTTTTGGTTAATTTAGCCGACAAATAAATGCGAAATGATGAACGTTAAAAGAATTATGATTTCTGCGGCGATCCTGGTTGCCGCGACTTTTGCGGGCACGGCCCAGCCTGCGCACTGCAAGAAGAATTGTGAGGTAAGAATTGCAAAAGAACTCAAATACAGGCCCGACGGGAAGTTCAAGATACTCCAGTTTGCCGACACACATTATATCAAAGGGGATTCCCGTGCGGAACGCGCTTTGAAAAACGTTATCGAGATGCTGGACACAGAGAAGCCGGACTTTGTGATTTTCACCGGCGACGTTATCTTTTGCGATCCTGCCGAACCATCTGCCCGCGAGATACTCCAGCCGCTGGTGGAGCGGGGGATACCCTTTGCCGTGGCATTGGGCAACCACGACAGTGATTTTGATTTGTCCCGTTCAGATATTTTCAAAGTGTACCGCTCGGTACAAGGCAATGTAAACACACCGGATGACCTGGGGCTTCATGGCTGTTCCAACGATATCCTGACCCTTTCCGATGACAACGGCGTGGACAGGATATTCTACCTGTTTGACAGCGGCAACCGCGACAATATCGATGGATATGGCAGCTGGGGATATGTCCATTCTGACCAGATTGAGTGGTACAAGAGGGCGAGCCGCTATTTCACAGAGAAAAACGGCGGCAAACCGGTCCCTTCCATAGTTTTCCAGCATATCCCGGTGCCTGAATATAACCAGGCAATGAGGGATAAAGGGGACAAGGCCCGCTTCATGAGGGGCAATCTTGGAGAAGAACCCTGCTCGCCAATTTTCAATTCAGGCCAGTATGTTGCTATGCGGGAGATGGGTGACGTACAGGCAATGGTCGCCGGACATGACCACAACAACGACTTTGTGCTTATGTGGCAGCACTTCTTCTTTATTTACGGCCGTTACAGCGGAGGCGACACTGTTTACAACGACCTTTATCCCAGCGGAGCCAGGGTATTCGAATTCACCGCCCATGACGATGGTTTCCGTACCTGGGTACGGGTTTCGGGCGGCGCAATAGAGCAGGAGATGTATCTGTTCCCCGGAATGAAGAGCCTCTCAGACAAGCGGTAGCAGTAACGCACCTCGCTGGAGGCTCTCATTGATATCACGCAAACGGGAAGAACCTGGTAAGCCAGAAGAATCCCAGCACAGCTCCTACGACACCTACAATGATGCCGACTTTAGCCATCTCACTTGTCTTGACCAGGCCGGTGGAGGCAGCGATTGCGTTAGGCGGTGTGGAGATAGGGAAGACCATGGCAAGTGATGCACACATTGCAATCATAGTGATTAACGCCTGAGTTCCGCCCATTGCGGCAAAAGAGGCGTTGTTGGCTGCCGTGGGGCTGGACATACCTTTAGCCACCACAACCAGGATAGGTATAAGCAGGGCAGCGGTAGCAGAGTTGCTGATAAAGTTAGAGAGCAGGTAGCAAACCAGGCCGGCAAAGAAGAATATAGACAATACGCGCATCGAACCGAAGGGGATGGAATCAATCATTGTCTTGTCAAGGCCGGTTCCCTCCATAGCGGTTCCAAGTGCAAAACCTCCGGCCACCAACCATAGCACTGTCCAGTTTATCTCCTTTATATCGTCTTTAGTAAAGATTCCCGTTATCGTAAGCACCACCAGCGGAATCAGCGCCACTATGTTTGAATTGATGCCTGTCAGGCTCTCCGTAACCCACAGCAATATAGTACCGAAAAGGGTTATCCAAACCACATAGGTTCTCCAATCCACAGGGCGCGTATTATCAGGGATTTCCAGCACCAGCTTCTTGGCCTTGAAGGGGAAGAAGAACTGCAGCAGCACCCAGGTCACCAGAACCATAATCAACACGTAAGGAATCATCCTGACCGACCACTGCATAAAGGTGACATCGTATCCCGCCTCTGAGATAAAGCGGACAGCTGTCGCATTGGGGGGAGTGCCGATCGGCGTGCCTATACCGCCAATGTTGGCGGCAATCGGGATAGCCAGGGCAAGTCCCACCTTGCCCTTGTCGTCGTTTGGCAGGGCAGAAAGCACCGGTGCCAGGAATGCGAGCATCATGGCAGCCGTGGCGGTGTTTGACATAAACATGGAGAATACTGATATTACCACCAGAAAGCCCAGCAGCACCATCCTGGGGTTAGTCCCGAAGGGCTTGAGCAGGGCGCGGGCCAAAGTGTGGTCCAGGCCATATTTTGCCACAACGATGGCCAGCACGAAACCGCCCAGGAAGAGCATAATTATCGGGTCGGCGAACGACGCCATCAGCAACTTGTAATCTACCAGCGTACCGAACTTTGGATCGCACAAGAAACCGATACCCTTGTTTGAGACGGTCAGAAGGGATAACACTATCACCAGCAGCGACGTTATCCAGTTTGGGATAATTTCAAACATCCACATCAGCGCCGCAAAAACAAATATGGCAATCACACGCTGCTGGACAACAGTAAGCTCCTGAATCCCGAAAAACTCAGTCGGAACCAGCCAGAGGAACAGCGTAACCGCCAGTACTACAGGAAGCAGAATAAACAACCTGACATTGAATCCATTCTTGCCCATTAGTAAACGTAGCTTTTAAGGGTTTTCTCAGGGGCGGAGCCTTTGCTTACCGTAAGAACGATGGTAAAATGAGACTTTTCGTCCGGCTTGGTTCTTTCATATACCTTGTCGCAAATACTGATAGCCTTTGAGTCATTACGCTTGTACATTCCGTTATTGTATGTGAGCCCGGCCTGCAATTCAGAGGTCATCTGCGAGCAGATAATAGGGCAATTGAAACCGGAAAAGGTGCCGGAAGGGTTCACCGTATAAAAAACCCACTCATCAGACTCGGCCTTTTGACATGAAGAGAGAGCTCCTGCGCAGCAAAGCGCAATCGTCAGCATAATCAAGATCTTTTTCATAGCTATTCTGTTTGTTATGTAATACAAAGCTACAAAAAACATGAGACAAATTTATTCAGACCATGTTGTTCTTTAGGACGACATTGATGTCGGCGTAATTTCTGGCCGGGAGGCAAAAGTAATGTCGATTGGCCGCCATCAGTAAGGCATTTATGATCTTCCTGATTCCGCCGCCCGGCTTTTGCTAACCAGGATAACGCCGCCTACGATTGCGATAGCGGCAATGACCTTATGCCATGTCAGATGATCCAGGCCGGTCCAGATGCTCACTATGGTGGCAATAATGGGGGAGAGGTAATTGTACATACTCACCAGCGTCGGACGGATTCGCTTCTGCCCGTAAGGGATCAGATAATATGCGATGAAGGTGGCAAATACTATCAGATAGCCGATCTCCCACCGGACTGAGACGGGGATGGCCGCATAGTCCATGGTGAGCAGCCCTTTGGCAGAGAATGGAAGCGAAATGAGCAGCGAGAAGAGGAATACCCACTTCATAAAGGTGATCACGCTGTATTTGGACACAAGCGGGCGGAAGATGCCCAGATACATGGAGAAGGTGAGACTGTTCAAAAGCAGCATCACCAGACCCAGCGGGGTAGTGGCCGATGCGCCTCCTGCATGCACAGAATGGAAAATCAGGAAAAGCACGCCCGCCAATGCAATTGCAACGCCGCCCGCCTTTTTGCCGGTTATGGGCTCTCCGACAAAGAAATAGGCGGTAATCATGGTAAAGACCGGCCCCAGAGTTCCAAGTATAGCAGAATCTATGGCCGTAGCCATGGTAATACCTATCAGAAAAGTAACCTGTGTCAGGTAGAAACCCAGCAGTGAGGCCAGTGCAATGCGCCACATATCGCCCTTCTCAATCGGTTCCTTTGGCTGGAACAGCGAAATAATCCAGAAGATGGCCGATGCACCAATCGCACGAAACGTAAACAGCACATGGGGCGCCACAGCCTGGGAGTTTGCAATATCCTTACAAAGCACCACATTCAATCCGAATATGGTGTACGCCGCCGCAATAGCCAGATGTCCCTTAAGCTTTTCCATTAAGTTCTCGTACACGTTCTCCTTGGCGTTGCCTTCCATAAGGAGGCTGCCAATTTAGCAAAAAAGCAAAAACAGATAACTATTATGCGATCTCGTTGGTGAAAAGAACGAGGGTGTCACGATTGGAGCGAATGTCTCACAGTGGGCTGGCGCCGGATCTGACAACAGGGAAAGAATGTAATTCGTATATTTGTAAAAAATATAATGAGTACCATGAAAAAAACGTTCAAAATCATTCTCGGCCTGGCACTGGTGGCCGCCGGCGTACTGTGGATACTGAGTATCCTGGGAGTTCTTTCATTTGAGTTTTCAACTCAAGGTTGGTGGGCTCTGTTTATCATAGTGCCCTGTATCATTGGCCTGTTTACGGATAAGGACAAAGTGGGCTCATGCATCGGTATCGGCTGGGGCGTGTTGCTCCTGCTGGCTGCCCGTGAGGTCATCTCCTGGAACATGATGTGGCAGATTGGCCTGGCGCTCATGATTATCGGCCTGGGCATCCATCTGCTCTTTTTCAAGAAGTGGAATTGCAACGGCGTATATAAGCAGACGACTCTCTCACGCGACGGAAAGGATATTCGCCGGATCGAGTCTTCCTTTGGCAAACAGCGTCTGTCTTTTGCCGGAGAGAAGTTTGAGGGAGCCGATGTAGAGTCCTCCTTCGGTGCGCTCATTCTGGATCTTCGCGGTGCCGTCCTGGAAGAAGATGCAAGCATTGACCTGGAGGCTTCCTTCGGCGCCGTAACCATCATCGTCCCGGAAGGGCTCTCCGTCAAAACCGCCCTCACCAGCGGCTTCGGCGGGGTATCAGACAATCGCCGCATTAAAGCCGATGGCGGCTCTCCTGTCCTCTATATTACCGGCAAGGTGGGCTTTGGAGGAGTGGAAATCAAGGATTAAAGATCAAAACGCGTAAGTAACGTTCGAAAAATCGGAATTTACTGTTATTATGGAATACATCAAGGTGACGAAAGCGAATCTGGAAAAGGAGCATATCTGCTGCGCCATCTCCAACAACAACGACGCGCAGGTCGCTTCCAAGAAAGCGTGGCTTACAGAGCGTTTTGACGACGGACTCGTGTTCTTGAAGAGCGTGGAAAGAGGTAAGTGCTTCATTGAGTACATCCCTGCCGAGAATGCCTGGAATCCCATCCTGGCCGATGATTATATGTACATCGACTGCCTCTGGGTGTCAGGTTCGTTCAAGGGGCACGGGTATTCCAGTGATTTGCTGGACGCCTGCATTCAGGACAGCAAGGCCAAAGGAAAGAAAGGCCTGTGCATCCTGTCATCGGCAAAGAAGAAACCATTCCTGTCCGATCCTCAGTTCCTGAAGCACAAAGGCTTCTCCGTCTGTGACGAGGCCGATAACGGCATCCAGCTGTGGTATCTTCCTTTTGCCAAGGATGCCCAGGCGCCTAAGTTCAAGGAATGCGCCAGGCATCCGCATACCGGCGAGCCGGGATATGTGTTGTATTACACCAGTCAGTGCCCATTCAACG
>JAGABI010000008.1 GCA_017614715.1 Bacteroidales bacterium
CCCTTGCGTGGAACGCACGTCACGCACCAACTCTGCAAGGCCGTTTTCGTTGAGGTCTACGACAACTACGCTTTTCGGTTCGAAGCGAAGGACGGCTTTAATGAAGCTGGAGCCGATAGAGCCTGCGCCACCAATGACACAGACTTTTTTGCCTTTTATCTCTTGGGTAAGCGTTTCTGCATTGGCCTTGATATCCGGCTGGAACATACTAGTCGGACGGAAGGTGACGCTGTCGGAAATGAATTTATCTAAGTTGAACATATTGTGTATTGTTTTATCAATCAGATATTGTTATAGCCCAAATAACGCTTTGCCGTATTCAGTTATGACGAGGGCGTCAGGGGGGCAGGATGTCTTTCGGTTCAGGCGGCGAGTACGGGTTTCAGCTTCTTCCGGGAACGTAGGTCCGGGTGGAGGTGGACACTTCTGTACATTTTTCGCGTTAGATTGCAACGGTTGAGCGAATGGCGTTACAGCATTAACGCAAGTTATTGAGGGTTAAGCTGTTATGATGAGATTGAAGTTGTTCATTCCAACGGATTGTTTCTTATCGCAATTTTGGCTGTTGTAAACAACAAATCAATACGCTCCATCTTCCCTATCAAACGATCCGGATAAATGTACCTGTCATGATGAGCGCTATTCCCTCACTTGGCGAGTACTATAGAGTCTGCTGCATCGGCAAACTTGGAAAGGTCGGCTTCGTGAAGGGGGTGATACATGGCGACCACTTCCTTGACGCCAAGGCCTTTGCGATGCATGTAGGCGAAGCTGCGACGCGTGAGCCACTGGTAGTAGGCCAACGACCAGCCAGCCCAGTACTCGGGGCTTACGGTATAGGTGCCGTCGTTCTCTGGCAGGAGTGTACCACCCGCGGCCTCCACCACAGTATCGGCCAGCTCTGCGCCCGACATACCCACCAGGAAGCGGGGGTTGCCGCCAGCGAACTGGCGAGACACGTCGGAGGCAAGGAACTTCTCGTAGAACTCCTCGATAGGGTAGCCGTACTTGCGCACACCGCAGTCCATCATAACAGCAAGGTTACGCATGGCACCGTTCAGGTATGTCTTTTTATATGCTCTGGCCATTATTCCAATTGTTTCTAATGATATCAATCACGTATATCTTGTTTTCTGCCATTGGCTTGGAGGCTATCTGGCGGTAACGACCGCGAGCCTCCTCGTCGCGCTGACGGTACTTGGCGAAGTACTCCTGACGGGGTGCCTCGATGGCCTCTACGAAGGTGAGTGCCTCGAAGGGCTTCTTCGACTTCAGCACCACCTGCTCGCCCAGTTTGCCCAGGCGCATGGCTTCTGACAGGTCGGACAACGAGAGGGTACCGTTCACGAAGTCACCCGCATAGGAGAAATAGGAGTCGTTGTGGAACTTACCCTCGCCGAACACCGGTTGTTCAATCACATTGGGAGACCCGTGGTAGATGTCAATCAAATTGTTCATGAGCATATCTTTATTTAGCGTATCTTTCCTCTACCACCTTCCAGTCCACTATCTGCCAGAGGGCGCTCAGATGGGCGGCGCGGCGGTTCTGGTAGTCCAGGTAGTAGGCGTGCTCCCAGACGTCGAAGGTGAGGATTGGCCTGAGACCGTGGGCCACGGGATTGTCGGCATTGGCATACTGGCCGATGGATAACTCCCCTGCCTCGTTGGCCTGGAGCCACACCCAGCCGCTGCCGAAGAGGCCAACGCCCTTGGCTTCGAAGTCTGCCTTGAAGGCCTCGACACTCCCCCACTGCTTTTCGATCTGCTTGGCGAGATGCCCGGTCGGGCCGGGCATGACGACAGTCGGGGCCGAGCATGACGGCTGTGGTGCAAACTGCGTAAAGTACAACTCATGGTTCAGCACCTGGCCGGCATTATTGAAGATGGCCTGAGATGCCCGGTCGAGCCGGGCATGACGGTCTGCAAGGTCCAATGACGCACGAACCACAATCTCCTCCAGCGCCATCCCCTCAAGCTCCGTTCCCGCCACCAGCTTGTTCAAATTATCCACATAGGCCTGCAGGTGCTTGCCATGATGGAATTCCAGCGTCCGGGCGCTGATCACCGGCTCCAGGGCGTCCGGCGTATACGGAAGGTCAATTAGTGTATACATAGAAAAACAAATTTCATTTCCAAGGATTAAACGTTTAACTGCATCCTGACGCCGCAATGGCCTGTTTCACAAGGTCTTACCTCTCTGTCTTCCGCACAAAAACGCATCATTTGATCACCGCAACCTTTTCTATATCAATGCTTTATCACTTAAACGTTTAATCTTCGTTTTTCAATTTTCTTTTCACCATCTTGCGGGCAAAAAAAGAACGCTATGCCGCAGATAGACTTGAATAATCCTATCCTGACACTCACCGGAAACGAATTCCTTCCAAAACCTGGAATCACTTTCGCTGGGCAAATACTCAACTTCTTCCATTCTCAAGGAGGGTTGGCTCATTCTCCGTGGGGAGATGTCTTGCTGGATATGAAAGGCATCCAATCCGACAAGTCTCACGGCATCGGCCGCATCAAGGCTGCTTCCTTCGCCGCCGTCAAGGATGTCCTGGAGAAAGGCACCATCATTCTGCCACTGGATTATTATGCCACTAATGGCAAAAGGCAAATGACCGGCATGATAGCCGCACCCATCCTCATTGGAGATGATTCCTTTATCTGTGTTGTAGTTGTGATTTACAATTTGACGGAACGTCGCCTGTACCTTCACGAGGCCTTCTTAACAGAAAAAATCCCGGAGATTGCTGCATCTAGCTTGGTTCGTGGCAGCAGTGCTGCGTCTCCGCAATCTCAGGGAAGCATCGCAAAGATACTGCTGAGATTGTTAAATACCAAATAAATCAGCGTAAACATATCAGTAATTCTCCGCCTTAATCTGGAAGAAGCTCTGGGGATGGTCGCAGACGGGGCAGACATCGGGGGCCTTGGGGCCAATCACGATGTGGCCGCAGTTGCTGCACTGCCAGACGCAATCGCCGTCGCGGGAGAAAACCAGGCCGCCCTCGATATTCGCGAACAGTTTGCGGTAGCGCTCCTCGTGCGCCTTCTCAATGGCACCCACCATCTCGAACTTTGCGGCAATCTCCTCAAAACCCTCCTCGCGGGCCTCGGCAGCCATGCGGGCGTACATATCGGTCCACTCGAAGTTCTCTCCGTTTGCAGCGTCGGTAAGGTTCTCAACCGTCCCGGGCACTGCGCCGCCATGCAGATACTTGAACCAGATCTTGGCATGCTCCTTCTCGTTCGCAGCCGTCTCCTCAAAAATCTGCGCAATCTGCTCATAGCCATCTTTCTTGGCCTTAGATGCGTAATAAGTGTACTTGTTGCGAGCCTGAGACTCACCTGCAAACGCCTCCAGGAGGTTCTTTTCAGTCTTTGATCCTTTAAGTTCCATAATATTCTGATTTTAAATTTCTTTTCTCCAAACCATTTTGTTCACTACACCCACATAGCTCTGGATGATGCGCACCACCTTCGTAGAGACGTTCTCGTCTGTATAATCCGGCACAGGGATACCCGGGAGACCGTCGCGAATGAGACTCACCGCCACGTCCACACTCTGCAGCAGACCCTTGGTGTCTATGCCGCTCAGGACGAAGCAGCCCTTGTCGAGAGCTTCCGGCCGCTCGGTGCTGGTGCGGATGCAAACCGCCGGGAACGGATGACCGATGCTCGTGAAGAAACTGCTCTCCTCGGGCAGGGTGCCGGAGTCTGACACAACGCAGAAAGCATTCATCTGCAGGCAGTTATAGTCGTGAAAACCGAGGGGCTCGTGCTGAATGACGCGCGGATCGAGCTTGAATCCAGAAACCTCCAGGCGCTTGCGGGAGCGCGGGTGGCAGCTGTACAGGATGGGCATATCGTACTTCACGGCCATCTGGTTGATTGCGTTGAAAAGACTCAGGAAGTTCTTCTCTGTGTCGATGTTCTCCTCGCGATGGGCGCTCAAAAGAATGTATTTACCCTTCTCCAGCCCCAGCCGAGCATGAATATCTGATGCCTCAATCTCCACCAGATTGTTATGCAGCACTTCCGCCATCGGAGAGCCGGTCACGTACGTGCGCTCCTTCGGCAGACCGGTATCGGCCAGATACCTGCGCGCATGCTCGCTGTAGGCCATATTCACATCGGAGATGATGTCCACGATGCGGCGGTTGGTCTCCTCCGGCAGGCATTCATCCTTGCAGCGGTTGCCGGCCTCCATATGGAAGATGGGGATGTGAAGCCTCTTTGCGCCAATCACGCTGAGGCAGGAATTGGTGTCGCCCAGCACCAGCACGGCATCGGGCTGAACCTCCACCATCAGCTGATAGCTCTTGGCGATAATATTGCCCATGGTCTCCCCCAGGTCCGCTCCCACAGCCTCCATGTACACGTCCGGGTCTGCGAGCTTGAGGTCCTTGAAGAACACCCCGTTCAGGTTATAGTCGTAATTCTGCCCGGTGTGCGCCAGCAGACAGTCGAAGTATTCGCGACACTTGTTGATTACTGCCGCCAGACGGATAATCTCCGGGCGGGTACCAACGATGATGAGGAGCTTGAGTTTGCCGTTATTCTTGAATTGTGCCATATGACGTTATTTTACAGGTTCGAAATAGGTGTCCGGTTTATTGGGATCGAAAATCTCGTTGCAGTACATCACGGTAACGAGGTTCTCTGTGTCGGAGAGGTTGATGATGTTGTGGGTATAGCCAGGGAGCATGTGGACGCACTGGATGTTGTCGCCGCTCACTTCAAACTCAATGACCTCGTCACTCCCCAGCCGACGCTCCTGAATGAGCCCGTGACCGGCCACTACGATGAAGAACTCCCATTTGGTGTTATGCCAGTGCTGGCCTTTGGTGATGCCGGGTTTGCTGATATTGATGCTCACCTGCCCGCAATAGAGAGTATGCACCAGTTCGGTGAAAGAGCCGCGGTCATCCACATTCATTTTCAGCGGGAACGCAACCTTCTCCTTGGGCAGATAGCTCAAATAGGTGCTGTAGAGTTTTTTGGCGAACGAGCCGGCCGGTATCTCCGGTATAAGGAGCGTCTGCGGCTGCGCGGCGAAGCTCTTCAGCAGTTCCACTATTTCTCCCAGCGTGGCTTTGTGCGTAACCGGCACATAGCAGTAGCGGCCCTGAGATGCCCGATCGGAGTCGGGCATGACGTCACCCCCGAACTGATCGGGGGTCTCCACAGGCATGACGTCACCCCCGAACTGATCGGGGGTCTCCACAGGTATGACCTCCAACCCGTCGAACTCGCAGCGATGCTCCTCTCCGCGAAGGCAGGCAATCATCTCGTCCACCAGATCGTCGATATAGAGCAGTTCCAGCTCCACCGAAGGGTCGTTCACAGTATAGGGCAGGTCGTTTGCAATTGCATTGCAGAAAGTTGCTACAGCTGAATTGTAATTCGGACGGCACCATTTGCCGAAAAGGTTCGGGAAGCGATATACCAGCACGCGGGGGCGAAGACCAGGGGCGCGCCCGTCATTACCGGCCAAACCGGCAATCTCCTTTCCGTAAGCCAGGAACAGGTCCTCCCCCGCTTTCTTGGAGCGCCCGTACTCGGAATTTCCGAAACGCCCAGTCAGCGAAGCCTGCTGGGAGCTCGAGAGCATCACAGGACATGTATTACCATGCTTGCGAAGAGTGTCCAGCAAAGTGGAAGCAAAGCCGAAGTTGCCCTCCATGAACTCGGAGGCATTCTGCGGACGGTTCACACCGGCAAGGTTGAACACAAAATCCGCCTTCGCGCACCACTCGTCCAGCTGCTCAGGAGTGGAATCGAGGTCATACTCGTAAACAGCCTCAATGCACTCATTAGATGCCCGGTCGG
>JAGABI010000009.1 GCA_017614715.1 Bacteroidales bacterium
CGAACCCAAGACCCCAACATTAAAAGTGTTGTGCTCTACCTACTGAGCTAGCGAGTCTCACTCCCAGAACGCCCTGGCCGGTCGCTTTTGGGGAGTGCAAAGGTATTGTTTTCTTGACAATAAACAAAATTTTTTAATCCAGGGCGAAGGCCTTCACGTTTTTAAGCCCGGTCAGGCCAAAATATGATTCCTTAACAGTTCCCTGAATGTAAATCTTGCATCCCAGCATTTGTGGATTGTCCACCAGATTCACTGCTGTACGGATATCGCTGCCGCTGGCAAGTTCCACCGACATGCATTCCGAGCGGGTACGGCAAACCGGTGATGCGGCAATCGCCAGGTTGCTGTTCTTTGTAAAAGGGCCTTCGTAACTGATAGCGGTGCTGGAGAGGTCGCCACCAACTATGTATCCCCAGACCCAAACGTTCTCTTCCGGATGCAGCGCCGCTTCCGCCACGCTCAGAGCAGTTTCTCTTGAGAGCCCGTCACCCTGCGCGTCCCGATACTGATCTACCATAATGGTCTGACTCAAATAGGTGGCAGTGGTATCCACTGTGACACTTATTTTTGACTGGGAGTCGCTGCTGCTTGCATCCAGTGTGAGGGTCAGCATCTGTCCGGCTGTGAGCTGTTTGCTGAAGAGCTGCTGACTGGAGCCGTCGGATGCCACTGCGCTGAAGGTCGCGTTCCCTGCGTCAAAATATCCGAAACGGTTTTCAGAAGATGTATAATCCAGGCTGCCGTGCTCCTGCGATACGGTCAGGGTGCCAGGATACCTGACGATGTACCTATCTGTCATCTTGATACGCAGACCGGCATTTATCATCTTGCACAGGAAATCCACGTTCACATTCTCTCCGCTGGCAGCCACTACGTTTACGGCATCCCCATACACCGGTGAATCCCAGTCTGGAGCATCAAACTCCTCGCTCACAATGCTCAAGGCGTAGGTCCCGGCCGGCACCGAAATCACCTGGGGCCTTGCGTCGTAGCGGCCATAATAGACATACTCTCCCGCAGCGTTTGTAATCTGCAGTACAAAACTGTTGGTGTCGGGCATAACCGCCCCGCCCGCTTTTGTGGCAAAAGTGTTCTCCTGACGGATGGAGAGGTTAAGTGTTGCGAATTCGCTGCGCTCTGCAAGGGCGCAGCCTGTGGCTATCATTGCTGCCACTGCAATTGCGAAGGCCATTCCCTTCGCCTCTGATCTTTTTCTCATGTTACCTCCGTTTTATATGTTAATAATACGGTGGCAAGATAGCATTAAAAGACGCCGGTAGAGGAAAAGATCAGAGTTCGTGCAGGAATATTTGTGTTTTTAAAAACAGTTAAACGTTTAAAAACGATTAAACCGCCTATTCAGAGATCAATTTCTCGCATAGTGCGAGGTTGTCGGGACGGATAATGACCTTGGCGCTCCCCAACTGGCTGAAAGCGTACATGTACTCTATAGAGATGCCACCTTCAGAAAGCTTATTCATAAAGGGTGCTATTGCGCCGGGTTTGTCGGGGCACACCAGGCAGACTACATCGGTAGTATTAACCGCAAAGCCTGCAGCGCGCAGCGCCGCTACAGCACGGTCGGTGTCATCTACAATAAGGCGGAGGATGCCGAAGTCGGAATTCTCAGACACAGTGAATGCCTGCATGTCTACTCCGGCTTGCCCAAGGATGTTGGTGACCTCTGTGAAGCGGCCAATCTTGTTCTGCAAAAAGATGGATAGCTGTTTTATTATCATAGCACTAAGATATTAAATTTTTCTGAGATCCTTGACATGTTTTGCCTTGCCGGCACTGCGCTCTATTGCGTTGGGTTCAACCACCTTAACGTCGCACTTGATGCCGATGACGCTGGCGATGCGGCCCACGATGGCCTTTGTGTGGGAATTCATCTGGCCTACGCTGTCGCCGTAGCACTCAGGCCGCAACTCCAGATCAAGCTGGAAGGTGTCGGTGTTGTTTACGCGGTCCACGGTAATCATATACTGCCCGTTGCATTCGGGGAACTCCATGATTACGGCCTCTATCTGGGTCGGGAACACATTTACGCCGCGGATGATGAGCATATCGTCGGTTCGGCCCATTATCTTGTTCATCCTGACTGCGGTGCGCCCGCACTTGCAGGGTTCGTAATTCAGAGAGGTGAGGTCGCGGGTGCGGTAGCGAATCACCGGCATCCCCTCTTTGGTGAGGGTTGTGAACACGAGTTCTCCCTGCTCGCCATGGGGCACGGGCTGCAGCGTAACGGGGTCGATAATCTCCGGGTAGAACATATCCTCCCAAAGGTGGGTACCGTCCTGATATTCGCATTCGCCGCCCACTCCAGGGCCGCTAACCTCGGTGAGGCCGTATATGTCGTATGCCCTGATGCCCAGCTTCTCCTCGAGCTCGGCGCGCATGTTCTCGCTCCAGGGCTCCGCTCCAAACACGCCGGCCTTGAGTTTCATGTCAGAGAGTTTGAAGTCCTCGCTCTGGTGGAGACTCTCTGCAAGGAAAAGGGCATAAGAAGGGGTGCAGCACAATGCTGTCACCCCTAAGTCCTTCATCAAAAGCAACTGTTTGGCGGTATTGCCGCTGCTGGCGGGAAGCACCGAGCAGCCTACCTTGGTGGCTCCGTCGTGCGCGCCCAGACCGCCGGTGAACAGGCCGTATCCGTATGCCACCTGCACTATATCCTTCTTGGTGAGACCATAGGCGGTCAGGCAGCGGGCCACGCCCTCGCTCCAGCACTCAAGGTCGTGCTGGGTGTAGCCTGCGACAATCGGCTTCCCTGTGGTTCCGCTGGAGGCATGAAATCGTACGATATCGCTCATGGGAGCGGCAAAAGTGCCGGTGGGGTAGTAGTCCCTCAGATCCTGCTTGGTCATAAACGGCAGTTTGCTGATATCTTCGATTCCCTTTATGTCAGAGGGTTTTACACCCGCTGCATCCATACGGTCGTGATAGTACTTCACATTGTCGTACGTGTACTTTACTATCTTGACCAGCCGCTCGCTCTGTAGCTTGGTAAGCTCCTCGCGCGGCATGCACTCCATCTGTTTATTCCACATCATAACGATTAGTCTATTTTAATCTGTTCCTTTATTTCTGCAATGTTTGCTTTGATATAGTCGTCGCTCACCTCGCCGTTTACAAGGTTGCCTGCCAGATACTGGTCGTAGGCGGAGATGTCAATCAGGCCGTGGCCGCTGAGGTTGAAGAGGATCACCTTCTCCTCGCCCTTTGCATCGCAGGCCTTTGCCTCGCGGATTGCGCTTGCGATGGCGTGGCAGGATTCCGGAGCGGGGATGATACCCTCGGCCTTGGCGAAGAGCAAGCCTTTCTCAAAGGTCTCCAGCTGAGGGATATCGACAGCCTCAACAAAGCCGTCCTTAACCAGCTGGGTGACAATCATACCTGCACCGTGGTAGCGGAGACCGCCGGCGTGGATGTTTGCAGGGCGGAAGTTGTGGCCCAGGGTGAACATAGGGATCAGCGGGGTGTAACCTGCCTCGTCGCCAAAGTCGTAGTGGAACTCACCCTTGGTGAACTTGGGGCAGCAGAGAGGCTCAGCCGCGATGAAGCGGGTCTTTTTGCCATCCTTGAAGTTGTGGCGCATGAAGGGGAATGCTATGCCGCCAAAGTTGCTGCCGCCGCCAAAGCAACCGATCACGATGTCGGGATACTCGCCAGCCATCTTCATCTGCTTCTCAGCCTCGAGGCCGATGATGCTCTGGTGCAGAGTAACGTGGTTGAGCACGGAACCGAGGGAGTAACGGCAGTTGGGGGTGTTCAGTGCCAGCTCCACAGCCTCGCTGATGGCGGTGCCGAGCGAACCCTGGTGGTTGGGATCCTTGGTGAGGATGTCCTTGCCGGCGCGGGTACTCATAGACGGGGAGGCGATTACCTGTGCGCCGTAGGTCTGCATGATGCTGCGGCGGTAGGGCTTCTGCTCGTAAGAGATTTTAACCATATAAACTGCGGCCTCGATGCCGAATACCTTAGCGGCATAGCTAAGGGCGGTACCCCACTGGCCTGCACCGGTCTCGGTGGTGACGTTGGTGATGCCCTCTTTCTTGCAGTAGTATGCCTGCGGCAGGGCGCTGTTAAGCTTGTGGGAGCCTACCGGGCTGACGCTCTCGTTCTTGAAATAGATGTGGCACTTGGTGCCGATAGCC
>JAGABI010000010.1 GCA_017614715.1 Bacteroidales bacterium
GCGTGTGGGTTCGAGTCCCACCACCCGCACAAGAAAAGCCGACTTAAAAGTCGGCTTTTCTTATGAGGGCTGATTTTATACAGGCTACCAGCCTCCAGAACCCCAGCCGGGGCCACCGCCAGGACCACCGTTCTCTCCAGAGTAGCCTGAAAGCGAGACAGAGGTACCGCCCGAAATGCCACCCACCGCCCAGATGCCGTTGCATCTTGCTTGTGCATTGACACTGACTCCTTTGTAACCGCTGGAAAGTCCGGGAGCCGTCACCGTGAAACTGGATATGTTAGACGGTGCCTTAAAGGCTGCTATATAGGAGGAGCCGTCGTAAAGTGCATTCCAGGCACCCGCCGTAGCGTTCATGGTATAGATGCTCTGCGATGCGGAGTATCCCCTCTCCAGTCCGCCATAAGATACAACTGTCGCCCCGGAGTTGATATATAGTTTCTTCCCCTCTTCCGTATTGGCGTCGATGGCCACTTCAGGCACACCTTTGGTGCATATTGCCATCACATAACCACCATCCAGATAGGTGTTGCCATTGGAGTCCATGGCGTCATTCCCGGAAGAGAAGGCATAAATGAATCCACTTTTTACGGTGAGATCTCCCTGGCAGTTTATGGCATCTTCTGATGCAGAAGAGACATGGGTTTCACCACCCTCAAAGGTCAGGTCTCCTTTTGCTTCCAGACCTTCACCGTTAGTGCTGCTTATCACAATAGTTCCACCGCTGATGACAAGATTACCGGCATTGCCTGTTACCTTGGCGCGATCTCCGCTCCCTTCTTTGGTTACCCATCCTATCTTGACGCCTTTTGCCGATACGTCATTGACTTCGCGACCGGTAGTGGTCACTGTGAGCACACCGCCTGAAATGTAACTGTCAGCAAGGGTGTGGTTCTCTTCATCATAATCATAGCTTCCTGCGCTGATACCTTTACCTCCGTCGCCGCTATTCTTGATGGTGAGGGAGCCTCCGGTCATGGCAAAATAATTATCGGCTTTCACACCGGCCGTACCCGAATACTCGGCATCCTCGTCATCATAAGCCACACCTCCAGTAACATTTACCATGTGCGTTCCACCCTCTACAAGAATATAATCATCTGTGCTGATGCCCTTTTTCATAGCCGCCGCTACGGACACTACGAGAGCGCCGTTTGAGAGCTGGACATAATCCTTGCCCTTTAAGCCGTGCCCAGCACTGCTACCCGAGTTAATTTTAATGGTGGGATTATCCATCAGCCTGATGTAATCGTCCGATGCGATTCCGGATTTATCCTGTGTATTATTCGCATTGACGGTAAGCAAACCGCTACCGCTGAATATGATTTGCGCCTCGCTGAAGAGAACCGACTTCTGATCCTCGTCCCCTTCCTTTGCATAGGTTGCTGATGCACTGTCTGAGAGGGTATTTGTTCCCTTGACAACTATGAATGTGCGTTTTTTGTTCTGGTTGTTCAGCGCAGCACCGTCCGGATTGGTAATGTTAACCCCGCTCAGGACTATAGCTTGTTTTTTGGAGCCATATACCTTAAAATATCCGTTTGAAGTGGTACCTTTAAGTACATATATCAGGATTTCTTTTCCGGTGTTGTTCACAGTTACCTTATTGCCGTCGATCGAAACATAACCATAAGTATCTCCACTGACGGTTGCATCGCCCGTATTTGAATAAGTAATGGTTATATACCCATCGAAAGTTGTATTAGAGATATCATCGTCAGACGATACATCTCCGGTGGAATCAAAGGTCAGTGTATCATCTCCGCTTTCGCTGCTGTTTGGATCCAGCACCGTAAGTAGATAGGAATCCGTGGAAGACGAATATGTACCATTTTCTGAAGAAGTTGCAGTTATCAGGGTAGAACCTGCGCTGACAAGTGAGATGACCCCGCTGGCGCTGATGGTTGCCACCTCAGGATGCGAAGATGAATAGCTGACATCAACCTTGCTGGTATTGGTCAGCGTCGGGAAAGTGTTGTCGATGCCGATAGTGGCTTCAAAAGAATCGGTGCTCCATACCAGTCCCGGATCTATGAGATTAGTAGCACCCTGCTGCCCGTCAGAGTTACCTCCCGGACCGTCCGGCCCGAACGGGGAGTTGTCCTGCTCACATCCGGTTATAGCAAAAGATATGGCAAGTAATAATAAAAAAAGCTTTCTCATACGTCGTATTAGTTATTGTTTTAATCCGACGTAAGTCAAATATCAAGCCAGAGTGTCTGTTGCGGAGTTTTGATCCTTATCACCATTCAGCCGGTCGTTGCGGCGGGAGATAAACCACAGCATTATGTTGCGTATGGAGAAGAATATGGAGAACTGGCCAAGCACCAGTACCCAGTCATGACGGATAAAGCCGTATATTATAATCATCAGGCCGCCTGCCACCGCGAGGACCCAATGCCCCAGGGGAAGCACAGACTTCTTGTGCCTCATGCTGTACACCAGTTGGTAAACGGAACGGATTTCAAAGGTAAACTGCCCCAGCATACCAAAGGCTAGAAGCCTTGGCGGCACATCTTTGTTGCGGAGGAACACATTCACAAAGGTCTCCCAGTCCTGGGCGATGAGCGATATTATCACCAGGGGGAACAGGGCCTGAATTATTATCATAACCCTGGGGACCTTTCTATACATACCCAGGGCATAAATATTCCACATGTAAATGTAATAGCTCAGACTCTCCCCGAAAATGATGGAGAAATCTTTCCTGAGCCAACCATAGATGTATAATATAATGGCTCCGATGCTGCTCAGAACCCAATAAATGCCCGGCGATTCTACCCTGCGGTATTTTTCAGAAAGGTACCATTGGATAATAATCCTGGAGCCGTAAATGCCCATCCCCGCAAGGCCCAGCAGATATACCCAAACAGGACTGTCCATAACGATTTAGTGGAGGGATTTACCATAAAAACGCATCCAAACCCTATTCTGGAGGTCATCGGGAAGGCCTCGAAGGATTGAACGCATCGTTGTCTGGGGGAAATCCGGATAATGCAGGAATATCAGCCCGTCCAGACTAAAGCAGAAATCGGGATCGACATTGAAGCACGGGAGTTTGGCGCCGCAGCTGAAATACTTGCGCACCAGCACCGGGATCCGCACCTTGCCGTCTGATATAGCGCCCATCATCTTATCCAGGGAATCTAAGTTGACGGCGGGGAACTGCAGCAGTCCAGCCGGATCCACAGCCAGGTAATCGGGCACGAACGGATGGGTCGGCCGTGCCACCTTTTCCGCATCGTCTATTGCATAATGATTGGTCACATACCAATAAATTAGACTTTTATAAAAATGCGGAATGTCGTTGCTTATACTTACGGGGCCTGAGAAATACTGCATCTCTGGATATTTCAATGTAGAGACGGCCAGCCCGGCAAGCAGCAGGCGCAGCGGGAACACCTCCCGCTGATATTTTGCCGCCACAAAAGAGCGTCCCAACTCCAGCGACACCGGCAGCAACTGTTTTGCCTTGGGACCATAATTAAACAAGGACGAAGTGTAGAAGCCCGACTCACCGCCGTGTCCGGCAACAATCTCAGGCCCGAATCCGAGCCGGTAAGCCCCCACTATATCCTTGTTAACTACATGCCAGACTACCATGTGCTTGTAGTAGTCATCGTAGAGATCGGTATCTTCTGCATAGCCTGTTCCCTCCCCGATTGCCCGGAAGGTCTCCTCCCTGAGACGCCAAAGCTCCTTCGTAACAACAGGCGCCTGGTCTTTGGAGAGCAGATATGCACGATAATCACCTGTTTCAAACAGGAGATTGTCAGCAAGTGACTCTATCTCTGCGATTATATCTTCCGCCTTTTGCGCGGGGGCCACAGGCACAGACCATTCGTGGGTCACCTTTTCTGCACCATCAACACACTGCGCCTGCAGTGCATAGCATCTGTTGCGAAGATATTTGCCCAAAGACTCTACATCAAAATCCTCGATGTCAGATGGCAAAATGGGCTGTCCTATCCGGACTTTGACCACACTCCCCCGCTTGTTGAACATCTCATGAACGAGCCTGACTGTGCGCAGCCTCGGATGAATCTTGCCCAGGATATGAAAGGACCGGGAATTCTCCCCTTCAAAGAATATCGGCACAACCGGCAGGTTGGAGCGTTTTATGAGCTTGATTATGTTCTCTGCCCAAGGGATATCTTCAACCACACGCTTCCCGCATTTTGATGTGCGGAGCTTGCGCGGTTGCCAGGTTGCCACCTCGCCGGCAGGGAAAAGCCCAAGAGGATGCCCCTGGGCAATATGGCCCAGCGCTGCGCGGATGCCGCTAACAGAACGGGAGCCGCCCGCAGAGAAATTATCAACCCCGAGAAAACTCTCTTTGAGATTTGGAATCAGTGACAGCAGGAACGTCGTCAGTATCTTGTAATCGGGACGACGTGAGCCAATCACACTGTTAAGAATCATCCCGTCTATGCTTCCAAAGTGGTGGTTTGATACGGTTATGAATCCTCCCTCGGAAGGGATGCGCTCCAGTTGCTCAGGGAGTATGTCATAAGAGACACCTATCTCTTTGAGAACATTTGCAGAGAAGTCAGGCCCTTTGCTGTCGCGGTATTTATTATGGATGCGGTTTACCTCTTCAAGCTCAAGAATACGGTAGCCAAGGCGGGCAATCAGCTTGCCAAAGATCCCTTTTATTCCCAGAGATTTCTGAAGGTCCGAGACCTCCATCACTGCGTATCTCTTTTCACCCATAGGCTTCATACGTTAGTATCACGTATCTGATTTTGGAATTTCAAAGTTAGTCATTTTACGCTCATCAGCAAAAAATGCCGCCAAAACAGCCCCTCATCCGTCACAAAAAGATGTGTGACGAAATTTATTCTGACCGGATTTCGTCACAAATAAGACGATTTGGTCTCATTTCGCGGGGTTTTATAACAAAATGAGGTCACAGGTTACAAACTTTTTAACGGCCTTTACCGGCAGCGTACTTTTGCAGCGACTTAAAAAACAAGAACGCATATGATAGCACCTTTATGGACACGGCTGGACAACGCCGCAATCATATACCCCTCGTGCAGGACGCGCAGATATGCCGCCCAGTTCAGGGTCAGCGTCGATCTGGATCACGAAGTTAATGAAGAGACGCTCGACAGGGCACTCAAGAATATAATCAACCGCTTCCCGAGTTTCACCTACACCCTTGGCAAGGGATTCTTCTGGTGGTATCTCCACCGTCTGGAGAATCTCCCCTGCGCCGGTAAGGCCAACACTATGAACGTTTTCTCTCTCAAAGACAACGGTGGCTATATGTTCAAGGCCGGTTGCACCGGGAACCAGATTACGCTGGATGTATTCCACGCCCTTACCGACGGCACCGGTGCCATGACCTTCCTGCTGAGCCTCACTGCCGAATACCTCCGCCTTCAGATGGGCATCAAGCCCGAGTACGGCAAATGGATTCTCAACCCTGCAGAAGAGGCTCGCCCCGAAGAGATGGAAGACAGTTTTGACGCATTCTCCGGCGGCAAGGGTCACCTTGACAAAGAGAAGGCCGCCTGGCACATACCGGGTCGTAAAGAGCGTTACGACGTGCTTCACAACACCCGCATTTCTATGTCTGTGGAACAGCTTCAGGAGAAGACCCGTGAATACAATTGCACCATCACTGAACTGCTCACGGCACTGATGCTTGCCGCATTGCAGGATACCCGCCGCCAGGAAAGCAAAGGACGCGGAAACTCCAACCTCAAGATTGAGGTCCCCGTAAACCTGCGCCCGATGTTCAACAGCCGTACGCTTCGCAACTTCTCATCTTACGTACATATCGGCGTTGACGTCAAGAACGGCGAATTCACCCTTGCTGAACTGATTGACGTGGTACGCAGACAGAAGAACGACTTTGTACGTAAAGAACCCCTCACCACACGTGTCAACGCAAATGTGGCGCTGGAGGACAATCTTGCCATCCGCTGCCTCCCCCGCTTTATCAAGCGCCCCTGCATCAATCTTGTGAATCGCATCAAAGGCGACCGTTACTGCTCATACACCCTATCCAACATAGGCAACATCACAATTCCAGAGAGCGTTGCCGCCCACATCCGTGACATAGATTTCGTGCTTGGGAGGGCCCTGGCAAAATCGGGTTCAGGCGCTTGCGTAAGCTTTGGAGGACGCCTCAACCTGAATATGAGCCGCCGTATTGCCGATACCACCTTTGAGCGGAACTTTCTCAGCCAGCTTGATATGGCCGGCATCGACGCAAATGTATTGTTTGACACAGTATCAAAACGCAAATCACTGATGTGGCCCCCCGTAAGGCAGCCTATGCGCCTGGTGCACATAGGTTGGGCGGGGACACCACTGGTAATATAACATAAAGTATTATGATTAACTACATTAACCAATTTACACAGACAACACGCAATTTTTGGGACCAGAAAGCACTTTGCGACTGGCATGGAGAAGAGTTTACATTTGGCGAAGTAGCTGCCAACATTGCCCGGCTCCACCTTTTGATGGAGAACACAGGGATTAAGAAAGGCCATAAAATCACAATATTCGCCCCTAACTCAGCACGATGGGCAACCTCTTTCCTTGCAATCAACACTTCTGGAGCCGTAGTGGTTCCCCTGCTGGCAGACTTCACCGGCGAGGCCGTATGCAACCTGGTGGGCCACTCGGAAAGTGTCGTGCTCTTCACCGACAAAGACTCCTGGAAAAAACTTGACATTGCAAAGATGCCCAAGCTCCGCTACGTAATCAACATATCCGACTGGTCACTGCTCTGGAACGCAGAGGGCGAAAAGGTGGCCGATGCATTTGCAAGCCTGGAGGCTGACTTCGCAGCCAAATATCCCAAAGGCTTCAGCAAGGACGACGTCGTTTACAAGATAGAGAACATGAAAGACCTCGCGGTGATCAACTACACCTCCGGCACCACAAGCGCCCCCAAGGGTGTTATGCTCCGCTACGAGTGCTTCTCCGCATCCATCGACTTTGCCATCCGGCACATCTACGCCTCTAACAGGGACAACATTGTATCAATGCTCCCTATGGGCCATATTTACGGTATGGTCTTCGAGTTTATGTATCCGCTGTGCTTTGGCGTAACGGTATATTATCTTGGCAAGACTCCTGCCGCCACCACACTGCTTAAGGCCGTCAAGGAGGTGAAGCCATTCCTCATCATCACCGTTCCGCTGGTAATGGAGAAGGTTTACAAGTCCTCCATCCAGCCCGCCCTCAGTAAGTGGTATATGAAGGTGCTCACAGCCATCCCCGGCGTTAACAAGGCCATCTACAAGACCATCACCAAGAAACTTATCGCTGCCTTTGGCGGCAACGTACAGCAGTTTATCATGGGTGGCGCAGCACTTAACCCCGATGTCGAGCGAGTCTTCCGCAAGATGGGGCTTCCCTACACTGTCGGCTACGGCATGACCGAGGCGGCTCCGTTGCTGGCATACGCAGAGCCCTGGAACTTTGCACCCGGCAGCTGCGGCCTCAAGCTTGACAGTGCAGAGGTTCGCATCGACTCTGAAGACCCCGAACACATCCCCGGCGAGATCCAGGCAAAGGGCACAAATATCTGCAGCGGCTATTTCAACAATCCGGAAGCATCTGAAAATCTCTTCACGGAGGACGGATTCCTCCGCACCGGCGACCTGGGCGTGATGGACGCAAAGGGCAATATATTCATCAAGGGTCGCTGCAAGACAATGATCCTCTCCGCAAACGGCCAGAACATCTATCCTGAAGAGATTGAAGCCAGCATCAATTCCATGGAGTTCGTATCAGAATCGCTGGTAGTGGACCGCGCCTCCAAACTGGTGGCAATTGTCCGCTTTGACCAGGACCAGATAAAGGCCAAGGGCCTTACCGCCCTGGACGTACACGACCTGCCGGAGAAAATCCGCGTAAGGGTTAACCGCACCCTCCCCTCCTACAGCCAGATTACCAAGGTAGAAGAGAAGCGCGACACCTTTGACAAGACACCCAAGGGCAGTATAAAACGTTTCCTTTATTGCTAAAAGATTATTAAATTTGGATTGTATATAACCACTAACTGACTATTAATGCAAAAAATAATCAATCCCTGGACTGATTTTGAGGGCTACAACTGTTTTGGTTGTAGCCCTTTTAATCCAATAGGGCTCCGGATGGACTTTGAAGAGGACGGAGAGTACATAATCAGCACCTGGCAACCCGGAGATAATTTCCAGGGCTGGATCAACACGCTCCACGGAGGCATCCAGGCGACTCTGATAGACGAAGCTGCCGGCTGGGTGGTTTTCCGCAAACTGCGCACCAGCGGCTATACCAGCAAGATGGATATCCGCTATATAAAGCCGGTCAGCACTGTAGAGGGCCCGGTAACCCTTAAGGCCAGGCTTATAAACAAGAAGCTGATGATGGCCTTCATTGAGGTGAAGCTCTATAACTGCCACGAAGAACTCTGTGCCGATGCCACCTGCGTATATCGCGTATATCCGCGGGATGTGGCAGAGAAGGAGTTCAATTTCCGTGATTCCCTTTAGGGAATTATTGACTATATTTGAATAAAAGCGTTATCCGATATGAACCCCATTCCGACTCCCCACAATTCTGCCATCGAAGGCCAGATAGCAAAGACAGTTATTATGCCGGGCGACCCGCTCCGGAGCAAAATGATTGCAGAATCTTTTCTTGAAGATCCCGTGCTGGTCAACAATATCCGGGGCATCCAGGGCTACACGGGGACCTACAAGGGCACTCCCTTCACTGTGATGGCCAGCGGTATGGGCCAGCCATCCATAGGCCTGTATACCTATGAACTTTTCAATTTCTACAAAGTAGACAATATTATCCGCGTGGGCAGCATCGGGGCCGTCAGCAACAAGACCCCGATGCGCAGCATAATCATCGGACGCCGTTCATACTCAGAGACAAACTACCTTATGTTTTACCGCAACAACGGCAACAAATGCGGATTTGTTCCGGGCGATGAAACTCTTTGCGCAAAGGCTGCCGCCACTGCCGAGAGGCTGGGTTTGAGATATTGCGTGGGAGACATAATGAGCAGCGATACTTATTATTCTGATAACGACGATATTGCAGATTGCGTAGCAAACGGTCTCCTGGGTGTTGAGATGGAGAGTGTGGCGCTCTATCTGAACGCCCGGCGCGCCGGCAAGAAAGCCCTCACCATCTGCACCGTATCAAATATAATCCCCACCGGGGAGGAACTTCCCAGTGAGGATCGTCAGAATGGTTTCAAGGATATGGCCCGCCTCGCCTTTGAGATGAGCATTTAAAAATCTTATTTGGTTCCGAATATCCTGTCGCCCGCGTCGCCCAGACCCGGGACGATGTATCCGTTCTCGTTAAGGTGAGAATCCATGCCCGCGCAGAAGATATCCACATCGGGATGGGCCGTCTTGAGCGCCTCCAGTCCCTCAGGGGCGCAGATAATACACAGGAACTTGATGGAGCGGGGTTTGCGCTTCTTTATGAGGTCAATGGCGGCAATGGCGCTTCCGCCGGTTGCCAGCATCGGGTCCAGCACAAACACATCCCGGTTGGAGATGTCCTGTGGCAACTTGCAGTAGTATTCCACAGGCTCCAGGGTCTCTTCGTTACGATAGAGTCCTATGTGGCCAATCTTTGCCGCAGGGACAAGTTTGAGTGCCCCTTCTACCATACCGAGGCCCGCACGGAGCACCGGGATGAATGCCATACGTTTACCCGAGATGCATTTGCAGTGCGCGGTTGCGATGGGGGTTTCTACATCAATGTCCTCCAGAGGGAGGTCCCGGGTCGCCTCGTACATCATGAGCGTGGCAATTTCGCTCACAAGTTCACGGAACCCTTTGGTGCCTGTATCTTTGTCTCTGAGAATTGAAAGTTTGTGCTGAATTAGCGGATGGTCAAAAATGATTACTCTTCTGTCCATTTTAGTAGATGATTGGTTAAACGAATTTAGCCATTCCGCCGCGAAAAAGCAAGCAATCAACCCAGGATTTTATCCAGGTCGGCTTTGAGTGTCTGAGCATCAGTAAAATGATATGTATGGATGCCCAGCCGTTCGGCCCCCTTCAAGTTGGGTATGCTGTCGTCTATAAATACACTCTCTTCTGGATTCAGGTTGTACCTGTCCAGCAGAATACGATATATCTTTTCGTCAGGTTTGATGCATAACTCACGGCCGGAAATCACCATGCCTTCCAGCAGTTTGAACACCGGGAAATAGTCACCGACATATTTATCGAAGGTAATTGCGGACCAGTTGGAGAGTCCGTAGAGGGCATAACCTCGTTGCTTGAGCTCCGCGACTATTTCATACATACCGTCTATCGCACCGTGGAACATTTTTATCCAGTTGGGGAAATACTCGCATATCGGGGCTTCCCACTGAGGGAATTGCGCCACCAGTTCTGCAGTGCCATCCTCCAGCGGTTTGCCACCGTCCATCTGGGCGTTCCAATCAATGGTGCAGATGTTGTCGAGAAACCACTGAGACATCTCCAGCGCAGTCAGTCCCTTCCTGCCGGTATTGCGCTCAAACAACGCGCGAGCCTCATCGCTCTTGAAATACTCATCGTACAGATAGTGCCGGTCCCAATCCACAAGCACCGCCCCAAAATCAAATATCACATTCTTTATCATAGATGATGCAAAGTTAACATAATTATCCACACAAGACGGAGCGGAGCATCGCTTCGGCGGCAGATGCATCCAGAAACTTCCGTTCGCTACGCTCACTCCATCCCTCCCACAATCTGCTACGTCATCGCTACGCGATAACTAGCATCTTGCGGGCCCCTCCCGTTTTACGAGGGCACGGGCGCCCACGGTTTCTTTGATGCATCTGCCGACCTCCGACTTTTGCTTCTCAATATGTGATGTCACTCTTGCGAGTCACAAGCCCCCTTCCGGGGA